>JAAYIV010000101.1 GCA_012523305.1 Spirochaetales bacterium | reverse complement strand
AGGACGATCGTGTTTTCTGCCGAACGCTAGAACGATGTTTTGCCGAAATTCAGCTCGACGAACGACTCATGGACAAACAAGCCGTCTTTCCTGATCAGTTCCCCATCGATCCAGATTTCTCCGCCTCCATAGGCAGGTGTCTGGATTTGAACCAAATCCCAATGTACGGCACTGCGGTTTCCATTGTCGCAATCTTCGTATGCATTACCGGGAGTGAAATGGATTGAACCACCGATTTTTTCATCAAATAGCGTATTATCCATTGCAAAATTGATTTCCGGATTACACCCTAAGGCAAACTCGCCAATGTAGCGCGACCCTTCATCCGTATCCAGCACAGCATTGACCAAAACGTTATCATCAGCTGTTGCTTCTATGATCTTCCCATTTGAAAACGTGAAGGACACATCGGTATAACAGTGTCCGTTATAAGTGGACGGAGTATTGTATGTGATTTTGCCATTCACACTATCACGCACGGGACAAGTATATATCTCGCCATCGGGAATGTTCATCTTTCCGGCACAAGGAACACTGCCCATGCCTTTGATTGAGAACTCGATGTCGGTTCCCTTGGCTATGATATGGACCTTATCGGCCTGATCGATAAAAGTTTTGGCCTTTTCCATCGCCTTGGCCATGGCAACATAATCAACTTCAGAAGTGACCCGATAAAAATAATCTTCGAATGCCCTTGTTGACATGTTTGCCTGGAAGGCCATGATCTCGGTCGGGTACCGCAACACGACCCATTTGGTATGAGGAACCCTGATCTTGTGATGCACCGGATCCATATAGAGTTTGTGGTACAACGAATACTGATCGGGAATATCACTAGTCTCACGAGTGTTTTTCACTCCCCTGATTCCGATATACGCGTCCATCTTACGCATTCTGTATGCATCGCAATCAGCCCACACCTGCAATGATTGATCCGAACAACCGGCTGCCATGGCTCGTTCAATTCTAATCGAACCCAAGCTTACCTGCGGATACCCGCCCGCTTCATACACTGCGGCGACAAGCTCTTCGACCATCGTCACAGGAACGTCAATTGCCTGGATCAAGCAATTCTCTTTCGGTTTAATATCTACTGAATACCCTACCAATAATTTGGCAAGCGCACGTTCCCTCGGATCCTGCATAGGTTCACCTCTATCGAAGAATTTCAGAGTCAATCCACTCCAAAAAGACTATAACCCAAAGCATGGTCAAGACTCAACCTCAGACCATGGGGGGATCTCCGGCACATCGATTTTTTCTATCGAACCCGATCCTTTCGGATCAGGAAAATGGAATGAGTGCGCTACCAATAGCAATGTCGTCGATACATCTGATGAATACACCGCATCTCCGATTAGCGGAAAGCCAGCCCATGCCAGGTGGCAACGAATCTGATGGCGAAAGCCTTGAGCCAATGAACATTCGAATACGCTATGTCCGGATACGTTTGTCCCGATCTTTCTCACAGCGGTGAAGTACAGCCGTTTTGTCATCGTCGCGCTGTCTATCAACGGTCTGACCGAAGACGCTGACGGCCCGTAGGAACGAAAACCACTTTTGATTTGATGCCACGTGCCGTCTTCAATCGATCGACCGGAATATTCTGGAAATCCGACACCCGGAGGCTTATGTATTGTTGCCGCATAATAGTGTTTGATGAATCGTCCGGCATCTTGGAATTCTTGAAGCATCGCAAACGCTTCTTTTGTACGTGCGAACAAGACCAGTCCAGAAGTATCGGTATCAAGCCGGTGCAATGTCAAACCTTCCCAACGTTGTTTGCCGAATGGCAACAATACCTCAGGGTAGTCGGCAGCTACCTTATGGAGCAGGGTATCTTGTGGATTCGCATCCTTGGCCAACGGTACCGAAGGAAGCGCCGCGGGCTTGTAAGCCACCAGATACTGCTCGGTTTCCCTAATAATGTGTATCTGTTCGTGCCAGGCTTGATTGCTCATCATATGATTATACCAAATGGTCTACTTTCTGTCGATTAAGCCTGTCAACGACTACTGCATGTATAGTATACTCTATCCATGCAAACGATACCCATCAATACATATAACTCCCCTACGGTAATCCTAGAATTAATATATAGACTCAAGGTAAAGGATGTGATGACTCGTTCGCTCGTCAGTGTGACCAGAGAAACCACGATGAGGGAAGTCCGACGGATAATGAAAGAGAGGGCAATCACCGGAGTTCCGGTAGTATCCGCCAAACGGCTTCTCGGGATAGTGAGCATGGACGATATCATCCAAGCTTTGGATGACGGGTACATGGAAGACCCGGTTGAAAAACACATGAGTCGCAATCTGATAGTCCTTGAGGATGACATGCCGGTTTCATTTGCCATCAGTTACTTTGACCGGTACAGGTTCCATCGTTTTCCGGTGTTGAATAAGGAAAAGGAATTAATCGGTATCGTTACCACAAGGGATATCACAACGCGCCTTCTCTGGGAAATCAACCATGAGATTGAAGATATCGAACGGCAAGGGTATTCGCGTCAGATGCGCGAGGAAATCGGTAGCGAAATCCAGACATTTGCGATCGTAAAGCATGATTTTGAAAATGCAGGGTATGCATCGACAGAAATTAAAAAACGGCTTAAACAGGGAATGGCATTTCCAAAGACCATCAGACGAGCAGCCATCGCTTCCTATGAGTTGGAAATGAACATTGTCGTTCACGCTGAGGGTGGTGAAATCACCGCCCAGTATGAGGACGATTCGGTTACGATTTTTGCCAAAGACCGCGGTCCGGGTATAAGCGACGT
Source organism: Spirochaetales bacterium (assembly GCA_012523305.1). Lineage (GTDB taxonomy): Bacteria > Spirochaetota > Spirochaetia > Sphaerochaetales > Sphaerochaetaceae > JAAYDK01. The sequence goes on along the minus strand of JAAYIV010000101.1, from coordinate 8,440 downwards.
GGACAAGGCATTGGAAGCCGGATACTCAACAGCGAATGAATGGATCCGTTCGCTGGGATTCGGAGCCGGAATGGGATTGCCCAATGTAAAATCCGTTTCTGATGAATTTTCAATCACTTCAGATGCGAACGGAACCACGGTCAAATCAAAGATCTATTTTACCGATCAAGAAAAACAACATATGAAGAATACTGCCAAGGCTTCGGAGGAGCATGCACGATGACATATGAAAAATTGGTTACGGCACTACAATACCGATTGGTAGCCGATGGGGATAGGCAAGCGGTCATAGAGGATGCCTATGCGGGTGATTTGTTATCCGATGTGATGGGCAATGCGAATCAGGATAGTGTGCTGATCACCATACAAGCTCATAAAAATACCGTTGCTGTCGCGTCTTTGGTTCAAATCCATTTGATCGTCCTATGCAATGACCGAAAAGCACCCGAAGACATGCGTACCGCTGCGACCGAACAGAACATCGCCATCTGCGAGACAACGGACAACCAGTTTGTCGCTGCATATAAGATTGCCCGATTATTGGGAAAGGTATGAAATAATCGCATGCGGATTGGAATTGATTTACATAATCATTCTTGCCTTTCGCCTTGTGCCCATCAGAATATGCTGCCTTCACTATTGGCATTGGAAGCCTCTGAACGTGATATCAAGATCTTAGCGCTCACCGATCACAATAGTGGCAGGAACCTTCCGGCTTTTGCCGAAGCCTGTGAAATGGTCGGCATGGTCGGTGTATTCGGATGTGAGGTCAATACTATCGAAGAGGTGCATATGCTCGCACTCTTTGAGGATGTTCACGTCGCAAGCGATTTTTGTTTTTATATCGAGTCGTTGCTTCCCCGGATAAGGAATGTCATCAACATTTTCGGCCAGCAGACCGTTGTCGATATTCGGGGAAAGATACTGGAAGAGGTGACAACGAGTCTATATGGAGCGGCCAACATTTCTGTCGATCAATTGGTAAACCAAGTCAATAATCTTGGCGGGATGGTGATTCCGGCACATATCGACAGGCTGGCCAACAGTCTCACGGCAAACCTTGGCTTCGTTCCGGATCTCCCCTACGCTGCAGTGGAGGCAATTCGAGTTCCCTGCCATGTGGAAGTCCATGGGAAGACGGTCATCCAAGGCTCTGATGCACATTATCTCGAACATATCGGACGCCGATGTTGTTATATCGATGCCGATGAAGCGAATTACCCAGCATTGGTCAACGCTTTGGCAAACAGCGCGATTTTCTATCGCGGTTCTTGATATTTTACAAAAAACTATAAAAATAATTTATTTCTTTTCTTCGACTTTGATCATTAAAATGTACAAAGCATGTAATATGTTGGGTCAATTTTACCCATTTTATATCGATAATGTATTATCTATATGCAACATTGTCGTTTGTCACAAGCCCATGTGGATGTTCCCTTTCAAGCTGCTCATGCCATAGCTTTCGTACATAATTTTATCATTTCATTTGAATTCCCAGTAAGTCAATATGACATATGCGTTGACTTTTTTCACTTTCGTACAAATTCCATTTAACTTTAGTGATACGAAAACCATGACATACCAATTACATGTGTCAAATATTGTAACTCTTTTTATTACAATAATTTATATGTTGACAATTGAATTTTTCTTCTCTATATTTCAATCACAGGACGAAATGATCCTGGATTGATTGAGGACAAGATGATTACGAAACGAATGATGGTTAAGTCAATGATAATCGCCACACTGCTTCTACTGGTACTTCTCGTACCGGTAGCTGCCACTAGGGTGATTTCTTCACAGACATTAACCATATATGCATACATTCCTGAGAGAACCAATATCACGGTAAATGAATTCGGTGAGACCGTCTTAGAGACTAACTATGGCGAAGACCACGCGAGAGTGAGCATCATGGATGTCGACAACGGTTGGAGAATATTGTCAGTGACGGCACGCTAATACGTACCATCACCCTGATACAAACAGGTGATGGCATTTCTACCTGAGCAAAAATCAATAAGTCAACGTATATAGGATACTTTCCACTCGCGAGTTTTGGCCGGCGGTAATGAACCTTCCGTATAGCCCAATGCCACTGAGAATACCGGTTCGTATCCCTCAGGCAGATTGAACGAACCCAACAACTTCTTCCCCTCTGCGATACTGAATGCCTGGGCAAAGGAAGCAACGTAGCATGAACCGAGTGACAATGCTGTCGCTGCAACGCACATATTCTGTGCTGCGTTGGCACAATCTGCCAATGAATAGATCGTCTTGTCGCTGCTGAGAAAAATCACCGTCGGTGCGTGATGGAAACAACTGAACGACTTCTGGCTTGCCCGCTCGACCAATGAAGGAACTTCTGTGTTCCGCATTACCTGTGCGACCGCTTGGGAAATCGTATCTAGCAAATCGCGATTCTGGACTACGGTGAAATGCCAGCTTTGGCGGTTCATGGCCGTGGAAGCTTTCAATCCTGCTTCCAGGATTGTCTTCAAATCACCTTCCTCGATCTGCGTATCTTTGAAACTCCTGACGGATTGTCTTGTCATGAGCGTGTTAATTGTTTCGTTCATCATTCTTCTCCACAGGTTTTGTAAGTATATTATCGATCGCTTCTTCCGAAGATTCTCAACAGGAATAAAAAGATATTCAAGAAGTCAAGATACAAGGTGAGAGCTCCGATGATCGACAGCTTCACGTAAGTATCCTCATCCATGTGGCCGGTATAGGCATCATTAAGCCGCTTGATCTTTTGAGTGTCCCATGCGGTAAGACCGACAAAAATCAATACTCCGATTATCGATACAACATAATAGATACTCGCGCTACCAATGAAAAAATTAATCAGCGAGGCGATGATAATGCCCCACAACCCCATGATGAGATAATGACTGATGCCATCGAGATTACGCTTTGTAGTCATCCCGTACAAGCTCATAGTGCCAAACACCGCTGCCGTCGTAAAAAATGCGCGGCTGATGACCAGATTGCTGAACGCAAGGAAAATCACCGAAAGTGTTATCCCGTTGAGCACGGCGTAGGCTGTGAATGACACGACAGCGGAAGCTGTCGACATCTTCTGCAACCGGGCGGATAGGTATATGACCAATCCGAATTCGGCGAACACTATTATCATCAGTGTAATGGGGTTTGAGAGAAATACGGATCGCAACGCATCACTGGAAGCTACCAGATAGGCTACCAATCCCGTGATCGCCAAACCAGCAGTCATCCAGAGATAGACATTTTTCAGGATGCTCCGTTCACGGAGCTTCACATTTGACAACATTTGGGCTTTAAAATCGTTCATATGCCAATCGCTCCTCGTTCATGTTATTGACAAAGTATAATTCCTAATACTAAATGTTACATTTTTTTCAGGTGCAGTCAATAACACTATACTCTACGTGATAACCACTTCTTTTTCCGATAGAACAGCCAACGGACCAGCCATTCCGATCCGTCACCGAGCAGATATGCAAACCACAGCCAGATAATCGGAAGCTTGAACAACAACACGACAGCCAGTGAATACGGAATCATCATCGCATACTGACTGACCAAACTCGAATAGAGAAGCGGTTTGTTTTCTCCGGAGCCTGTAAACGCAGAGCCCATACCCGCACCTGCTGCCCCTATGAGCATACTCGGGCCGATGATGCGCATAAAAGCCATCCCTTCGAATGAGATTTCTACTCCGCCTAGGAACAACGATAAGATTTGTTTGGGAAACAACATCGCCAGCGATGCGAAGAAACCAACAAAAAGCATGCAATTTATCGTAGTCAACCGAACCGCTTGCAAGGCCCTGTCCGACTTCTCAGCTCCCAGATTCTGCCCTATGATTATTCCGCTTCCCATCATGATACCCCATGCCGGCATCATGCCAAACTGGTAAATACGCGTGGCGACGCCTAAGATTGCCAAGGCAGCCGTGCCATACATCCCTATGAGTTTCAACGTGATGACACCCGCGATGTTTCGAAGAATCAGGTTGAAACCTGCCGGAAGTCCTATCGTGAAGAGTTTTTTGTCCGTTTCAAGATCAAGTTTGAACAGATGTGACAATCTGATATTGAATCTGGCATCCTTTTTCAAAAGTAATAGTAATCCGATGACAAACGCAATGGTTATTGATCCTACAGTGGCAATGGCAGCTCCTTTCATACCCCACCCCAGACCTCGTATAGAAGTCCCGGGAATCACATCGAACATTAACAATGGATCGGCTATCATGTTGAGGATCGCGGAGAATATCAATAACTTCATCGGAGTCTTGGCATCACCGGTACACCTGAAGATGGTATTCACACTGTATGAAGAGAAAAAGATAGGCAAGAATATGAGACGGATCACACCGTACTCCATCCCGTAGCGTATTACCTCGGGATCTTTTGAGAACAATCCTATCGCTGGTTGCAACACGAGGAGCATCAAGACGGCTCCGATCGTTGCCAAAAGCGCTTTGAAAATCAGTGTTTGTTCAGCAGCCAATCGCGTTCGTTCAAGATCCCCCGTGCCATAGCTTTGGCTGATCAGTGAGACCGAACTGGTCCCGATAATTTCATTGAGCACTTCTACTATCCAGAACAATGTGATGAAAATCGTTGTCGCTGCTACCGCTGCCGGCGAGATATAACCGATCCAAATCATGTCTACCAAGTCATATACGGCTTGGAGAAGCATGCCGGCCATAGTAGGGAAAGAGAGCTTCCATATTTGCCTATTGATAGGTCCATGTATCAATTCATCATCGAACGATTCTCGCATGCGCGAAATGTATCACGCAATTCAATGATGTACAACATGGTAAAGCCTGCTTGTTTGGCTTAGATACTGATGGTATAGTGAGCCCATGATTCGAAGTATTCTGCCGTTTAAGGCAACATCGCTGTTATTAGGCATGCTCACTCTTATCTTGTTTGTCTCTTTTTCCGGTTGCTCTACCCTTCAACAACAGGACAGGTTGCAGCGCGAGCAAGATCTGGCCCAACGGGCAGTCAAGGAACTGTTGCTGATCGCCCTTCCCCGCATCCAAAGCTACAAGACCCCTGAAACATGGATTTCGGCAAGCAGCTCATCGCTGATTCCCGCAGGGGCGGGGACAATCGTACAGAATTTGAAAGTAATCCCGGGGCTATCCGGTTACATTAATCATTATCTGGAGATAGCTCGAAAATTACTAGAAGCGGCTATCAAAGAATCTCTGTCAGAAATGATTGATCTCGCATCATCGGCTACCTTCACAAATCCACTGCAAATTGTCCGGGGATCATCGAACGAAGCGACCATGGCATTCAAAGCGATCAATGAGGATCGCTTTGCGACCATGTTCGAAACATATTTCAAGGAACATGTCGAATTGCAGGATAGCTGGACAGCTATCATCCGGCAATATAATCTCTATGCCGAAACAAAGAACCAATTGGCATCGCTCACCGATAGTGAAGAAATAGAAACACTCGATATCCCAATTATCGACCATATAGTCGGAATAAGTATCAATCAATTCACATCAACATTGGCATTACAGGAAGTATATATCCGTTCGATAGCCGGGTCGTACGATTCCGCGCCCCTGCAGATGTTCGCGACAACAGGAAGACCATGATGGATTTGTTCTCACATAGAAACGAAGAGAAATCACAACCGTTAGCCTATAGGATGCGACCGAGAACTTTGGATGAGTATATTGGTCAGGACCATATCATCAGTCCCGGGCGATTGCTACGCAGGGCGATCCAGGCAGATCAGCTCTCCTCCTTGATTTTCTATGGCCCGCCAGGAACCGGCAAGACTACTCTTGCTCGGGTGATAGCGAATACCACCCGTTGCGCGTTTGCGACTCTCAATGCCGTGCTATCCGGAGTGAAGGAACTACGGTATGAGATTGACGAGGCAAAAAAACGACTTGAGTTTTATGGAAAGCGTACGATTCTGTTTGTCGATGAAGTCCATCGGTGGAATAAAAGCCAGCAAGATGCGTTGCTTCCATGGGTAGAAAACGGAACGTGCATCCTCATAGGTGCGACTACTGAAAATCCTTACTTTGAAGTAAATTCCGCTCTTGTAAGCCGTTCGAGGATTTTCCAATTGTTACCGCTTACATCTGTGAATCTATGGGAGATCGCAAAACAGGCTTTGCAGGACTCGGAACGCGGGTATGGCAAATGGAATGTTGAATTTGAACCGGGGGCACTTGAACATTTGGTTGAAATTGCGAATGGCGATGCCAGATCACTTCTCAATGCCCTTCAACTGGCAGTAGAAACGTCACCGGAGGCCTTTCCTCCGCCCGAAGGACAAATCATACATATCACCATGGAAGCCGCTGAGGAGAGTGTCCAACGAAAAGTGGTCTTGTATGACAAAGAAGGCGATTATCATTTTGATATCATCAGTGCTTTCATCAAGTCGTTACGGGGAAGCGATCCTGATGCCGCATTGTATTGGCTCGCAAGAATGGTCGCAGCGGGAGAAGATCCAAAATTCATCTTCAGAAGGATGCTGATCAGCGCATGCGAGGACATCGGACTTGCTGATCCTATGGCGATTCAAGTAGTGGAAGCCGATGCACAAGCTTTCGAGAGAATCGGACTACCCGAAGGACGTTTCCACCTCACCCACGCGGCACTCTACCTCGCGACCGCACCTAAATCTAATTCGACATTGGCATTCTTTGATGCGTTGAAAGCAATCGAAGAAGAACGGGATTCGGATGTCCCCAACCACCTCAAAGATGCGAGTCGCGATCAGAAAGGCTTCGGTCATGGTGAAGGGTATCTTTATCCGCACGCGTATCAAGACCATTGGGTTGCCCAACAATATCTTCCGACTTCTTTACAAGGTAAAGTCTTTTACAGACCTAGTGAGATGGGATATGAGGCTAAGATCAGAGCGGATGTACTGAAAAGAAGAGAAGCTCAACTTGAAGCGACGAGCGAGGATGAACAACCTGAACACTTCACATTCTCACCCGCGGGAAACCAACGCGAACGTTGGATCCAAAGGGCGAACAGCGAACGCGGAGCAATGCTAGAAAAAATTCGCGATGCAATTTTCTCAAACCTACATATCCAACGTCATGACCGGGTGCTTGTGATTAATGCCGGGCACGGGCTGTTGGTCTGGGAAGCTTTCCGAAAAACTCCCGAAGGCTTGACCGTAGCGATATGCAGGACAGAGGCTCAATTCCGTCATGTACAGCACTATGCCCGGACACTTGAAGAAATTGAACAGCCCATCATCGTAAAAGGCGAACCTGAAACGGCACTGATCGAACTGGATCGCAATATCAGGTTCGAGACGATTATCGGACGAAACATGCTCAGTCGCCTGCATCTCGATTCATCGATCATCAAAGTACTTGTCGATAGGATGGTAGAATCAGGAACCTTGGTTTCGGCAGAAACAGTACCATCCAAGGGTAGCAAGTTGTCTGACTTTGTCCGAGATGAGAACACCAAACGAGCGCTGTTACAAGCTGAGGAATTGATTTATGGAGGATACAACGAAGAGACAAAGGCGATCGCATGGCAAGAAAAAGATCTTGTAAAGGTATTGTCCGAGTATCACCTCGAATCTACCGTCGAAGCATTTGATGCTTTTGAACAACGATACATCCAATCTTCTGATATCTCTCGCTGGATAGAACGGACATACAAGCCTGCTTGGCAAGCTCTCGGTATCGCGATCGATTCCGAATCGATTGAAAAAAGTTTATTGTCATTGATCGGGGAATCTTTTGTTTCATGGAAACACAGAATCGCAATCGTTGTCGCAAAAAGGAAAAAAGTGGTTCCGAGGAAAAACTCTGGAACTAATTCCAGGAAAGGCACTTGACAAAAGCGGATGAATCAGGCATGTTATCGTACGTTGATTTGCTCTGGTGTATCCGGACTGCGATCATTTCTTGGTGGATGTAGTTCAATGGTAGAGCACCAGATTGTGGATCTGGTTGTTGCGGGTTCGAGCCCCGTCATCCACCCTAGTGCAGCGGTGCTACACAATGGTGATTGATGCGTTCGTAGCTCAGCTGGATAGAGTTCCGGACTTCGAATCCGTAGGTCGCAGGTTCGAATCCTGCCGGACGCGTTTTTTGAAATGTGTATGGGCCGCTAGCTCAGCTGGTAGAGCAGCAGACTCTTAATCTGCGGGTCAAAGGTTCGATCCCTTTGCGGCTCATCAAGGTGCGGAAGATTTTCGCAAGGGAATCGGAAGTATTGCCACTGCGAGAGTGGTGGAATTGGCAGACACGCTAGACTTAGGATCTAGTACCGTAGGTGTGAGGGTTCAAATCCCTCCTCTCGCACTCGACCCTAGGTCGAAGCTTAGAATAGGTATCGGTAGTCTTGCGAGAGTAGCTCAGTGGTAGAGCTCCACCTTGCCAAGGTGGATGTCGCGGGTTCAAGTCCCGTCTCTCGCTCTT
>JAAYIV010000100.1 GCA_012523305.1 Spirochaetales bacterium | reverse complement strand
TCACCAAGCATATGTTGTAATACAATGAGACATTATCACTTGTGCTAGTGTGTCCAGTCAAGGAAAATGTTATATAATAATACGATAAATCATATCATTTGTCCGGTAGTAATTGATACTACGTTGAAAGCCCTTCATGTACGTCGGGTAAATAGGATTATATAATACTATTTCCATACGGTAATTACTAACCTTGAAATTGATTAGTGGTAGACATCCCTTTGACTTTTATTGTATTCAACTCAATGTTATAATAATGAAGTCGCAGAAAAGCTACCCCATATGAATCGAGGAGGGTAGGACATCTGTTTTCATGAACAACTGTTTCGAAGGAGTTCGTCATTATGGCAACCACATCAGAATTTATTGAGTATGTGTGCAGTCAGATCGATGAAGAGTACGAACCGCGTTACAGGAAGATGTTTGGTGATTATATGGTATATGTACACAACAGACCTGTTCTGCTGGTCTGTGACAACACGGTGTATGTGAAACAACTCGATTGTATGAAAAACATCATGGAAGCTGCAGATAAGGGCTTCCCCTATAACGGTGCAAAAGAACACTATATCGTTGATATTGATGATCGGGAGACGTTACAACTCATAGTCGGTAAACTTGAACAAGTTACTCCGATTCCTGTTAAGAGAAATAAAAAAAGGAAGCTAGAATCGTACATCGGGTCATAATTCAAGCTCGTGCGGTACCATCGATACCAGATATACTAGACGCCCCATATCTCGCAATCCTATCCTTCCTTTGAAAAGCTGTAATTTTTGATTTATCACATCCACATGGTTTCATGGGGGACACCTATCTGCGAAGACAGCTTTTGTCGTTTATCTTTCTTTTGCGCGGTAGTCCATAGGCAGATACTATCATTGATTCCTCGTCGCACCAACAATGAAATTACAGCACTGTCAATATTTGGATAATCCGAGAACATAAGTGATTTTTGTGGCAAGAAACAACGATGCCGCTGAATTCAGCGGCATCGGATCACACTCGCCACGGGAAGGGTCAATACACAGTTTTCCATTCGGCGATGTTGCTCGGATCGAATCTGAACGGAGGTCCGAGGAGTACTTCAGTCCCACCGTCGCTTGCTTGGGTGACGACAAACTCACCAAGCCTGCCGGCTGAGAACTTATCCCCTACCTTACCGGTAATCTTACCGGAGGCGACCGCTGTTGCCGCATAGGCAGAAAGATACCCTACATCTATCGGATTCCAAAGGAACATGTAGGGACATGCGCCATTCTCGATGTACTCAGCCATCTCGGAAGGAAGCCCAAGACCCGTGATAAACACCTTGCCCTGGAGATTCTTATCGGTAATGACTTTCCCTGCGGCGGCGATACCGACGGTAGTCGGGGCAATGATGACCTTGAGATTCGGATAGGTCCTGAGCAAGGCTTCGGTTTCTGCAACCGATTTGTCTCGTAAATCATCGCCGTAGGCAACACGGACGAGTTGGATATTTTTATACTTCGGATCCTCCAATTCTTTTTTCATCCACTCGATCCAGAGGTTTTGGTTGGAAGCCTGGCTGGTTGCCGAGAGAATGGCAATCTGTCCACTTCCTCCCGCCATATCAAACGCCGCTCGGATCAATGTCCGCCCGATCATCTCAGAGTCGGCTTGATTGATGTGGGTCTTGCGACTGGCTGGGTTGACCGCAGAGTCGGCACTCAAGACAGTGATGCCTGCGGCCATGGCATTCTTCATGACGGGTTCCAACGCATCGAAATCATTACCTGTTATGGTGATCGATGTAACGTTCTGGGAAATCAGTTGTTCGATGATTTGGATCTGAGCCTCTGCCGTAGGTAGGTCGGGTGCCCTGAGGATTGCTTCAAAGCCTTGTTCGACAATGCCGTCTTCGAATCCGCTCATCTGCTTTTCACCATAGGGATTCCCGGTGTTCTTGAACACGAATGCATGACGTTCCTTGGCTCCTTCTTGTACGCCTGCCGCAAACAATGTGGCAGCGATCATTACGATGATGATCGACATCAACAATACCCTTTTTTTCATAAATTCCCTCCTTTTGGGATCAAATATGTATCGGGTCACAATCCTTTTTCAGGATTGCAAAACCCGAGGTTTTTTCATTCGTTTAAACCTGATATTCAAAATCATGGTAGAGATGATGAGTAGCATTCCGATGATGATCAAAAGAACCTGTGCTGAAATATTGACCAGCCCCAAGCCATAACTTAAAAATCCGATGATGAAGATCGCAAGGACCGGTCCGATGATTTTCCCTTTGCCTCCCGCGGTGCTCACGCCACCGAGCACTACCATGGCAATCACTTCCAATTCATACCCCTGGGCAACATTAGGCCGGGTACTTCCCATTCTTGAAGTTAAGAACAGAGCGGTGAATCCAGCCATGAGTCCGGTAAGGATGCTGACCCAAAGCAGTACCCGGTTGGTCTCTATTCCCGAATAGATGCATGCGTTCTTGTTGTTGCCGATACCAAAGATTTTTCTGCCGAACGTAGTTTTGTGCAGCAAAATACCGAAAAGAACCGCACAGATAACGAACATGATGAGCATAAACGGTATGCCTGCGATAGAGCCCCATCCGAGGAAGGAAAACCAATTGGGAAAGTTACCCGCCGCACGGTCCTCAAGGATCACATAGGCTACTCCCCGGTATATGGTCATTGTAGATAGGGTGACGATAACCGCGGACAATTCTTTGAACTTAACCATCAGCACTCCGTTTATCAGTCCGCAAGTCGTTGCGACGACCAAACATAGCAACATGGCCAATGGCATCGCAACACCTGCGTTATAAGCGGTGGCCATGATGACCGAGGAAAGAGCTACCGTCGATCCGACCGAGATATCGATATTCCCGAGTATGATGACGAACGTCATGGGCAATACCAAAAACGATTTGTCCAAAAAGGTCATCGGGGTCCTGATGAATGTATTGAAGTTCAGATAATAAGGCGACAAAAAACTATTCACCACGTGAATCATCATAAAGATGAGCAGCAACAACCATTCCCACTGCATGATGAATCGTTTCATGCTCCGTTGTCGTTCGATAAGTAATTCTCTTTGTGCCATGTCATGCTCTCCTTTTCAGATAATCCTTCGACGCAAAGCCTGCCGTTCGTTTGTCCGTTTGACCATCACATTGATGAGGACGGCAGAAAGAATGACCACTCCCTGGATTCCTTGTTGCCAGAACGGGGAAACATTGATCAGCGGCAATGCGTTGTTCAGGATACCGAACAACACCGCACCGAGAATGAGACCCGATACTTTTCCACTTCCTCCCGAGATGCTGATTCCTCCCAATACACATGCGGCGATCACATTCATCTCGTATCCGACAGCAGTATCACCCTGGGCAGAAGCGAATCTACTCACCCATAGGACACCTGCCAAACCCGCCAGGGCTCCCATGAGGATGTACACCATCCAGATGATCCTGATTTTCGGAATGCCAGAGACCTCGGCAGCATCGGGATTGGACCCCACCGCATAGATTTGCCTGCCGGTCCGCGTGTGGTTGATGAAATAGTAGAACGCACTATAAATCACTACGGCGATGACCACTAAAGTATTCATACCGAGAATTCTTCCTGTCGCAATTTCCTTGAAAGGAATCGACATTTGGTATGCGCTTATCCATCTTCCTTTACTAACCAGAAAGGTGAAGCCGCGCACGACATTCATCATGCCCAGTGTGGCGATGATTGGAAGAACCTTGAATTTTGCAACCAAGAGCCCGATGAGAAACCCTACACCTGATCCGACCAAGGTTCCTTGGAGTATTGAAATCAACGGATGAATATGTGGATAAGATGCGACGGTCATCGCACTTATCATACCGGAGAAAGCGATGGTGGAACCAATCGATAGGTCGATTCCCCTGACGATCAACACCATCATCATTCCGACTGCCAAGATGCTTAGGATGGATGCGTTGATCAACAGTGTCTCAATGTTTGAGAAGGTGAGGAAGGTCGGGTTCCTGAATTGGATCAGCACCGAGAGGAGAATGATGAACAGCAACAATCCGAGTTCCCTGAAGTTTTCTGTTTTGAATCGTAGGTTCTTACGGTCACTTACCATGGTTCACCTCCCCATTCGCACTCCCGAGTGCAGATCGTAATATCTGCTCCTGCGATGTGTGCGCGGTATTGAGAACAGCGGTGACCCTCCCTTCCTTCATGACCACGATACGGTCGCTCAGCCCGAGAACCTCAACCATCTCGGATGAGATCATTATGATTCCATATCCCATCTCGGCAAGATCTCCCATGATATCGAAAATCGCTGTCTTCGCACCGACATCGACACCTTTTGTGGGTTCGTCCAGAATGATGACTTTCAAATCCGCGGTGAGCAACTTTGCAACGATAATCTTCTGCTGATTGCCTCCCGACAACGTCGCTGCCTTGTCAAACACACTGGTTGCCTTGACCTCAAGCCGTTCCCCGAACTCTTTGGTTTTCCGTATTTCTTTCATCAATGAGAGGAACCCGCGGAAGCTGAATTCTTTCAACGCGGGTAGGCTCACATTACGGAACAGCTCCCAGTCGAGTACCAGGCCGTGCCCCAATCTGTCCTCAGGCAGATATCCCAACCCATTGTCCAGTGCTTCCCTCGGATGGCGGAATTTGACCTGCTTGCCATCGAACCAGATCGCACCTTCGTCAAAAGGAGCGATACCGTACAATGATTCGCAAAGTTCGGTCCGGCCAGCTCCCACTAACCCGGTAAGGGCTAGGATCTCTCCTTTGTGGAGGTTGAATGAGATATCTTTGAAATAGCCTTCACGTCCAAGATTCTCCACCCGGAGGATTTCTTTTCCGATACGCACCGATCGTTTGGGAAACATCTGCGTGATCTCACGCCCGACCATTGCCATGACGAGTTTGTCGTGATCGATGTCGCTCTTATTCCAAGTCCCGATATATTTGGCATCCCGAAGAACTGTCACTCGATCTGCAAGGCGATAAAAGTCTTCCATTCGGTGGCTGATAAAGATGATCGCTACTCCATCATTCCGTAATTTTTCAGTAACTCGATACAGTTCTTCGCTTTCACGATTAGAAAGTGCTGCCGTCGGTTCATCCATAATGATGATGCGGGCATTCACTGAAAGTGCTTTCGCTATCTCAACGATTTGCTGTTGCGCTACCGATAGGGTACCCATCCTGGTTCGTGGGTCGAAACTGGCACCGAGTTGTCGAAGCAATTCCGAGGCTGCTTGATGCATCGCTTTCCAACGAATCTTCTTGGTTATCGGATGTACCTTCTCATGCCTGATAAAGATATTCTCCGTGACCGAGAGATCGGGATAACTGGTCACATACTGGTAGATGGCAGCGATGCCAAGACGTTGGGAGTCATTGGTATTTTTAATGACAACCGATTCACCATTGAAGAACATCTGACCTTCGTCAGCGATATACACTCCCGTCATGATTTTGATCAATGTCGATTTTCCCGCACCATTTTCACCCATGATCGAATGGATTTCTCCAGGTTTGAGATTAAAATTGACATCATCCAAAGCCTTGACTCCAGGAAACGTTTTTGAAATTCCGCGAAGTTCCAGAATGTACTCGCTCACCTATGCATCTCCTTTTTCAGCAGATACGATGGCAATGAATCCCCAAGAGGTTGGAAAGTTTTTCGATTGAATCTCCAAGGTGTCCCACACCTATGGCACTGTGATGCGCGGGACCTGATTTCGACCAGCGATTGACGAACTCTCGTGCACCGATGGAAAACTTGTACCGGCTGTTGGTATTTCCGATTTGTAGCGTTGGTCCCGGAACAGCTTCACCCTCTGCCACAAGGAAGAATGAACTGCCCTCAGGCCCTTGTACGAAAGCCAAAAATGTTACCGGGCCGTGTTTCACACTCATCTGGATCGAAAGCCCTCTTCCTGGCTTGCCATGATAGACTGGCAACGGAACAAGACCCACTTCTTTCTCGGCGATTGTCGGATGGGCAGGTCCGTCATGTCCCCAGAGCACGACATCATCGTTAAAATCTATCGCATAGAACTCGGCGAACGAACCGCCGGCTTGAAAAAGGTCGAGGATCTTCATCGCTATGACATTCTTTACCTCACACTCTCCGGCTACCGGTATGCCTTTAGCCGTCAGCAATGTATTTCCTGCAATCACGGATGTCACTATATCTTCATGGGAATTCCCGTCGACTCCCTCATAATAATACGCCAAGGCACCAAGGTCCTGTTCTTT
>JAAYIV010000018.1 GCA_012523305.1 Spirochaetales bacterium | reverse complement strand
TGTTGGAACATATACGGGTAATACTGCAACATCACCGAGTCTCATCATGGGTGCAGGATCCTATTCCGTATATCTGACAAGCGAGAACACCGATGGGAGGATTGCTATCGGATACCGAGAGACACCTATGGATCCTGAAGAATATGACAGGCTGCTAAAAGTACATAAAGGTGAATTGAACAATCCCCCGAAACATTATGTGGAGATCTTTTCCTCTGATCTCACAGGACGTATCAGTAAGGACGAAGTTGTTTATACGCTGAACCTAAGTACACCGACAAATATTGGATTTTCGATATACACCTCTGCCGAACAAGGTAACCTATCTGTAGATATCATAGGTCAATCATCCAATTATTACGGTTTGGTACATCCTGAACGCTTTAGGATATGTGATCAGCTCGAGACGACATTACAACCGGGAAAGTACCAGTTCAAACTAACTTGTGAGCATGCAAATGGCCAGGTATCGATATTTCTCAAGCAATAGTGTAGGAGGATGGTATGGAAATACGGAACTATCCCACTGTTGCTCAAGCTAATATCATGTTCTTTTTCACGGCGGTTGCAACACTCCTTGGGAGTATGTTTTTTCAACCTAAGCTGGGCATCGGGACAAATCTATGGATCAATGAATTTGTCTACATTCTGTTGCCACCGGTTTTGCTAGCATATGTTTATGGTTGGTCCTTCGAAGATGTGTATAGATACAAGAAGACATCGAAGAAAAATCAACTTTTAAGCATCGTTAGCGGAGCAGGCCTCTGGTTCTTCATGTTCTATATCTCAATAATAACTCGCATGTTATTGGATAGAAAGGTCGGAATTATTATTAATCCCGGACAAGCCAGTTTATCTGTTAATCAGAATCTTCTCCTCATTATCGGGATGATCGTCCTGGCACCGATATGCGAGGAAACTTTCTTTAGGGGTTGTATTCAAAAATCTTATGAAGGTTACAAAAAGCGAATCGGTTTCATCATAACTGGGATTATTTTTGGTTCATATCATATCCTGAATGGAATCAGTGAAGTAATCCCCGCTACCATACTCGGTATATGCATGGGCTACCTGGTCTATAGGACCGACTCAATTACCACTTCGATTCTGTTTCACGTTGCAGTAAACGCATGTGCCGTGTTCTTGGGAGGATCTATAGGATCCGCTACCGCTACGGGGATTCCGATTTGGTTACATATCCTGGCAATTAGTGGTCTTTTGACCTCGATGATTCTATTACCAAGGATCGAGAGCGAACATCATCGAGAAGAACCAAACGATGAAGAACGGCTATCCGTACTTGGAATTGTTTTTTTAGGACTATCAGCATTGTTTCTTCTCTCAATCGGAGTTTTGGAAATCCTCACCAGATTGAACATCGTAAAGACATGAATGTTGTAATGATAGTCCATCCGCTCTTTGTGGATGTCAACTGTCGGATTGTGATGAAAAACATGTACATACAAATACGTGCTGATTCTGTGCTAAGCTTTTATCTGGTAAGTTTTAAGTATTAGTTCGTGAATAATGTTAATAAAACAGGTAACTGCACGAATCGGGTTCATCTCTAGTACTTTCCGAAAACAACACCCTCTTCTGTTTCGGATGAGACTGTTTCATAGTGAAATATCATTTTTACTTGACTAGATATATACCTGCAGTGATGATGTCAAAAAGGGAACCAAAGACAAATGACAGACATGGAGATCAACAATACCATAATGGTTCAGCTATATGCTGATTATAACTGTACGAGTGAGATGCTAAAGGAGAAAAAGATTCACTTTACGGAACTCGTTGGTACTACTGCCAGGAGAGTTGATCTGAGGGACAAGAAATTTCTTTGCCTTGTGATAAACGGTACTGCTATCATGTGTGCAACGAATGATTTGCTAAGACCGCTTAGAGAAAGATTTATCGATCGTGATCCCCAATGGCTGTTTGAAGCTCCCAGAATCTTGGATGTTTACCATGCACTCTCATCTTTCCCCATCGATTGGAGAAACCTAAAGCTCCATATATTTTTTTCTTGTAAAGCGGCACTTCCTGTTCTTACATTGGAACAGGGATTGACCTTGAAGTGGTACGAAGCAGGTCAAATGGAAACATTCCGAGATACAGTTTTCGCAGAAGAGGTGCTTCTCTTTGATGATGATAGACCAGATTATCTTGCTGTAGGGGCCCTTGATGGTGAACAGGTTATTGGCCTTGCAGGAGCAAGCATTGAAGCACCCAGTGTCTGTCAACTCGGGATAAACGTAATCGAAGGATATGAAAGACGCCATATTGCGAGCACTTTGATTAATGCGCTTACCCGAGAATTGATCAATCGTGGAAAAGTTCCATTCTACGA
Source organism: Spirochaetales bacterium (assembly GCA_012523305.1). Classification (GTDB taxonomy): domain Bacteria; phylum Spirochaetota; class Spirochaetia; order Sphaerochaetales; family Sphaerochaetaceae; genus JAAYDK01. The sequence goes on along the minus strand of JAAYIV010000018.1, from coordinate 28,231 downwards.
CACCGCCTTTTCCCATATCGCAAGCCAAAAAGTGGCACTCAATGCGGGGTTTTCCCCTCTGTGGACAAGTCTCCATGCACAATATCTTGCGGAGCAAACATGCCCATGATTCCTTCAGTGTGGAATACGTATGGTGAGCATATCTCAAAGAAAAATAACCTAATTTCAGGTTATAGGATAAAGGAAACATGCAATGAGTGTTGTACATCATGATCTAACGCTCCCAATTGATGAAGGGCTATTAAATATTCGTATCGGTGCAATCATCATAAGGGGACATTCGTTTCTTATGGTTGGAAATAACCGTGATGACTATTTGTATTCAGTAGGTGGACGCGTCAAATTCACAGAATCGACCGAACAGGCGGTGATCAGGGAAGTGTTTGAGGAAACTGGCGTTCAGATGGAGATTGATCGATTGGGATTCATTCACGAAAATTTCTTCTTTGGAGATTCTCCTGCTAGTGCAGGAAAATTGATTCATGAGTTTTCCTTTTTCTATTACATGAACACCCCCGAAGATTTTGAGCCCGTATTCGATCATCTTTCTGACGGTGGAATTGATGAATACCTCATATGGATCACCCTCGATGAGAAGAAAAGATTTTATCCAAAATTTTTTAGAGAAGAATTGCTCCATCCATCAAAGAATATCAAGCATTTTATCACAAAAGAAGTTCATGAAGGCAATTAGTTGCCGTACATGTGAATTTTTTATGACATCGGATCATGAATAGTAAACAGGGGAAATTCCATGAAATTCGATGACGTCATTGAAACTCCCGGTGTTATGATGAGATGCAAGGCTTTCTTTTCCCCATGATCTGTTTAGCTTTGTCGATGGTGCTTTCATTAACCTGTATTTTGATGGTGTTCTTAAGAACAGATAAACGGCTTCTTGCTGATATGTTGGCTGGAAGCAAGGTGGCAAAGATTAGCTAAATGGTTTTTACCATATTAAAGTAGCATTATCCATTGTGATGCACTACGATAAACGGTGAAGGCAATGTGCAGCAGGTAGCCAAGCCCTATAGACTTGTATTCATAAAAGGAATAGTCGCCTTATGTCAAAGATGCCGGTACTTTTTATCGGACACGGATCTCCGATGAATGCCATCGAAAAAAACGAATATACACGGAATTGGAGCAGTATTGCTGAAAAAATTCCAAGACCTAAGACAATCATATCCTTTTCCGCTCATTGGTTCACCGAGGGAACCAACATCATGAATGAAGGCTATCCGCGTACGGTGCATGACATGTATGGATTTCCTAAGAAGTTATATGAAATCATCTATGACGCACCGGGATCACCCGAAATCGCCAAAGTAGCAAAAAGCCTTATTTCTAAAAGCACGGCGTATGACACCTCTTGGGGTATCGATCATGGCACCTGGTCGGTGCTGGTGCATATGTATCCGGACAGGACTATTCCAGTTTTTCAAATCAGTATCGATGCGTATGCTCCACCAGAAATCCATTACACCATAGGCCGTGAATTACGCTCGCTTAGGGATGAAGGAGTACTGCTGTTCGGTTCGGGTAATATCGTCCATAACCTACGATTGGTAGATTGGGATATGAAAGGCAAAGGCTTCGACTGGGCTTATGAATTTGATGATTGCATTCACGAACATATCATCAGTAAAAACCATGAAAAAGTGTTGAGATATGGTGAATTAACAGACGCTGCAAAATTAGCGGTTCCGACAACCGACCATTTTTACCCCTTGTTTTATATATTGGGAGCATCGGACCATAACGATGAAGTACATGTATTCAACAAATCATGTGAATTGGGATCGTTATCAATGACGAGTTATCTTTTGGGGTAATGGGAATTCTACAAAGGACAAACATGTCATTATGAATGTTGAACGCAAATAGGAGGAGGACACTGTCAGCTATATTAAAGGAACAAATGGCAACACTCAGAAGCGATGAAATCTCAGCCTTAGTCAACACGCTTGATGATAATGCTATCGCATCACTGGTTGATTGGCTGTCAGAAAAAGATGATGTCATTCGTTACAATGCGTTTACTTTGCTTTTGGAGCGATCAAAAATTCAGAGTGATGTCTATCCGTATTGGGACATATTCAAAGCGAAAATGAAAAGTGAGAATTCTTATCAGAGAACCATAGGAATCCAGTTGTTGGTTGAGAATGTGCGTTGGGATACCCAAAGAAACATGGACAGCGTGCTTCCTGAAAGTGTTGCATTGCTACATGACGAAAAACCCATCACCATCCGACAATATATTAAAGCGCTTCATGTTCTTGTATGCATCAATTCTGAATACGATGATCTGATTGCAAGCAAACTCATGGAGTTTGACCTGTCATCGGTGCGAGAAACGATGAGGAAATCCATTGCGTTGGATATGATCGGGGTGTTAGCTGCGATACATAAGAAAGAACCTAATCCTGATATGTTTAATTATATCGGTATCCTTGTTTCAAGTGGGGACTTTGATGCAAAGGGTAAGAAAACGATTCAGGCGATGTTAGCTTGATTGGTATATCTTTAAACTATGAGATGTAGATAAAAGAAGGTTTTCTATGGTGACACAAGCTCCTACGAAACAATTGATTAACGAATGGAAATCTATATATACCACTTATAAAGATATACTCAAGCCGAATAAGCTAACAGCTCAACAATTGATCGAGTATCTTCTCCATAAGTATCAGGCAAAAGAATTAGCTGATCAACGATGGTCTCAAGTGGTCGTTGATAACGTCTTAATGAACGAATTCTTTAAAAAGAAGTTGTCAGCTAGTGATGAAGCTACAGCAAAAATTTTCCAAATTGAGAATGTGGGAGCTGCTGAAACGCTCTATAACGAACGCGAGATGTTTTATAAAGATCAGCCGATTGTCGTGGGTATAGAACTTAATTCAGTCTATTTCCTAGTTGAAGGAAGCCAGCATTTGTGGGACGAACTGTTCGCTCAGAGAGGATTAGATGAAGATGATTTGAACAACTACTACTTAGTGGCGGAATATATCAATTGTTTGAAGAAATTTGACATGCTGGATACAGTCATACATTAGCACTCAAAGACTTCAGGATTTTGTTGACTATTTCAATGAAGGCAGTATGATACATCTAAGTGTTTTTTAATTGTCAGATAGGTGTGATTGGTAGTTGATTAGTTTCCGTGTTCGAGGCATTGCATCAACTAGAAGGATGTCCAAATGGAAATAAAAACCTGGCAAAAACATATTTTATCGATAGTGGTCATCGTTATCGGCGGGTTTATCCTATTCAATGCGGCATTTCTTCTTTATGCCTTGGTAATAAACGGGTCGATGGAATTAGCCGGGATGTCTGAGAACGCATCGCCCCCACTCATGAGTAAAATCTTCTACTTGGTTCTGATAGCCGGTGTTTCTTTGATAATCTTTACATCGAGACTTCCCGTATTTGTCAAAGCAACCGTATTGACGATGCCATTGATGGTCGGCTTGGTCTTTATTGGAATTATATTATATGGGCAATCATTGGCATCGAGCATCATTGCCGGTGGAGCGCTATTGACCGCAACCATAGCATGTATCTGGTATAAAAAGTTGCATTGGATGTACTACGTAGCAATCGGCTATGTCGCTCTTGTTGGGTTGTGCATTGTGATATTCAATATCCAAATCTAGAACAAACAATAGTTCTGATAAGCCGCCTCATGCTATTAATTCGACGTCATGCCAATCACCAGTCATTCAACTTTATGTTTGCCGTATAACCTGGGACTCGGGGATTTGACAACGAAAAACTCGACAGTTTCCTCGTGTTCATTACGAACCCGCATGAATGTGTCGAAAGGGATATTGACTATCGTCCCTCTAGGGTAATGATGGGGTTCTTGATCACCTAGTTGCAATGTTAAGATACCGCGGATTACCAGCATGTGAACATATGAATTGGCATGGTGATCTGGAACACATTCTCCCTTTGGCAATACCATGTGATTAATCATAACCGGATCATCGTCGATAATTTTCTCAATATGTTTTTCATCACCAACTGCATACTCGTAGGTCGTTTCAATCATATAGGACTCCTTGCGTGGTTGTAATATAGTCAATTCATGGCTTTTCGTCATTAAGTGCAAAGCCAGAAAACCAATAAAGTAATTTTGATAACCATTCGTTCCAGGTCTTTCATGGTTGTCATTATAGAGATATGAAGATACATTCTTTAAAGCTTTCCTCATTGTCATACTAATAACAGGAAGCATCGCCGCTTATGTCTGAATGTTACCTTACCGGAGAGGTGTCCATGGCTGACCGTAAAGCACTGTGCAGAGCATATAAGAAAAACATACGCATGATATTGCGTTTTCTTCCAATGGCCTCGCTTTCAGTATTATTAAGCATATACTTGGCCAGGGGGGGCCTTGTATCAATAAAAGAACATCTGGAAGTTGCTTCAAATTACAGTTGGCTCACAGTATTGATACTTTGTGTATTGTATTTAATCAAATCAATCTCATTTGGAATTCCTTTTGCCTTTCTCTATGCTACTTCGGGAAGTATTTTCCCTTTGCATATAGCTTTGTTGGTTAATCTTGGGGGAATATTCATCAATATGCAAATTCCTTACATGATCGGATGGCGTTCGGGTGCTCCATTAGTTAACCGTGTTTTGCATAAGTATCCTCAATTGAACCGTTTGAAGAATATCGGTTCCCGATCAGGGCTTTTCATTGCTTTTTTGTTCAAATTTTTTGGAAAAATTCCTCATGAGTTAACAAATACGGTATTGGGAGCATTGCATATCAACTATTGGGAGTATATTGTGGGTTCCGTGTTAGGGTTGATCCCCACAATGGTAGTTACGACAATTATTGGCAAAACAGCCTCTGAAGGAGCATTTGTTACAATGATTATTTCGATTGTGGCATTGGTCCTGTTGACTGTTAGTTCCTTTATCATATACAAACGACAGATATCGGCACGCAAGAAGCGTGATGTCGTAGAAACTGAAGTATTATGATACACTGATACTATTGGGGGCTTTAACAATGGATTTTCTTGAGAATACGGGAATTTTGATTTATTTCGTAATCTTCTTCGGAAAGATTCTAGAAGTCACGATATCAACGATGCGCATGGTGATGATCAACAGAGGGGAGCGGGTTGCAGGAGCAGTCATCGCTTTTTTTGACATACTTCTTTGGTTGTTCATCACGGGAACAGTATTGGAAGGATTCAAAGACGATCCACTTCGAGTCGTGGTTTTTGCCCTTTCGTTTTCAGTGGGTAATTACCTCGGCTCGTATTTGGAAAGCAAGTTGGCTATAGGTATCGGTTCCATCCAAGTCATTATCTCCGAAGGCAAAGAGAGTGAGATGTTGGTCAAGGAATTACGCTCACATAATTTTGCAGTCACTGTGTTGAAAGGTACTGGAAAAGACGGAGTTCGAGATGTTTTGATACTGCACACAAAACGCAAGAGGATTCCAGCTGCGATCGAATTAATCAGAAGTCTTTCCGGTAATGCGGTGATAGTAACGACAGATGCCAAAGTTACCGGTGGATACCTACCGCGTAAATAATAGTGGCAATTACATTCAAATCTCTTTTATACATTTACCTAATCTTTATGTAGCATTCAGGTTCTCATTACCGACCGGTTGTATCCTTCGATCAAGATCAATGAAAGAGAGTCGACGTGACTCCGAAGGAGATGAGAATGAGTAAAAAAAAGAGTGTGATTATTCTTGCACTAGTTTTTATGGTGATGACAACTTCTGTGTTTGCTGCTAGAGGCTACAATACGGCAGGACCTACAGTACAAGCGAATACTGGATTTCAAAGAGGCAATGCGTTCCAACAAACACGACCGGTTCAAGCGATGGGAAGAACGAACACACCCGGAGCTCAACAACCTCGAAGGGCAATCCAGCAACAGACAGCCATGAATCAAAATATGCAAGCCCAGATGACTCAGTTAAGAGAGCATTGGCTTTCAACAGGACGCCAGCAAGTAAATGATGTTGCATCCACTCAAGCCAGAATGCAGCAAATAAGGCAAAGGCTTCTCAACGAGGATTGTCCATTAGGGCTTGAATGTCCGAATATTGATGGAACTAACCCACAGTTTGCAAACAATGCTTCAAAAGGTGGCGGATATGGCCGAACAGGAGCTAACGGTAATAATAGGGCTTGGTTCTTGGAAAAAGTCGGTGAGGTAACAGAATAATGAATATAGTCACCAAAAAAACGGTGGTGATGCTGTTGGTGGCCATCATGGCCGCCACTGCAGTATTTGCCCAGGGGGCTTTGGAAGCTTCAGGTGCGGTAACCATGCAGCAGATTCTGGAGATGAAGGAGACAGAAACAAAAGAGATCACTGATCATACCCTTGGTACGGAGACTACATTGGAAGAAGGCATCATCTATATGCGAGAAGAAGAAAAACTTGCCAGAGATGTCTATCTCGCGATGTATGAACGATGGGGAATTCGGATTTTCGCCAATATCGCACGTGCGGAACAACGCCATATGGATGCAGTTGCAGCACTGATGAAGATGAAAGACGTTTCAGACACGGTAGGTGATGCCGATGTCGGATTCTTTACCATTCCGGAAATCAAAGAACTGTACACCGTCTTGGTAGAAAAAGGCAGTCAATCGGTAACCGATGCATTTATCGTTGGAGCAACTATCGAAGATATGGATATCGCTGATTTGGAAGCATATATCTCACAGACAGAGGATCCCGATGCGGTGTTAGTGTATTCGAGATTACTTGCTGGCTCTGAAAATCATATGTTTTCATTCATTGCTCAACTGAATCGGATGAACTATGACTATCAGCCACAATATATTTCAAAAGAACGATTAGCAGAAATTATCAACGCACGATAAATCGCGACGATCCTCAAAGATATCTATGAGCTCCAGAACATGTTTCTGGAGCCTTACCTATGTACTTCTGTATGTACACCGGATTCATGATAACCAATTCATTTTTTATCTGAGCTGTAATATATTCTCACATTTTTCCCCAATTTGACCTACGTCAAAGACTCCTGTATCAAATCAAGTTATATCTAAGTCAGATATTACAATTCCAGGAGGAAGAACATGACAAAAAAGACATTGCAATTAGAACCCCTTAGCTGTCCGAGCTGCATGGCAAAGATTGAAGGGATGCTCAAGAAGACAAAAGGCGTATCTCATGCCGAGGTATTGTTCAACTCATCCAGGCTCAAAGTAGAATTTGATGAGGCAGTGACTGACGTGGCGACGCTCACCAATAATATCGGGAACCTTGGATACGAAGTGTTAGGTGAACGCTAATGCATGAAAAGGTGAGGTCTATGCTTCGTATTAATAATAACATGAGGATAATCACTGCAAGTATTGCAGTGGTTATCTCCTTCATACTCTATAAAATTCTCGCCTATCATGCAGTGACCATCGTAATGATGATCATCACAATCCTATTGTCAGCTCTTCCCGCAGTGAGAAAAGCTGTGGGAGCCTTGCGTTATCGAATTATCGGGATTGACTTGTTGGTAACCGTTGCAGTCATCGGTGCGGTGGTTATCGGAGAATATTGGGAAGCAGCTGCCGTATCCTATCTGTTCTTGCTTGGTGGGTTTCTAGAAATAAGAACACTTGAGAAAACCAGGGCTTCAATTAAAACATTGTTGAATTTAGCACCGATTTCTGCAAGGGTGCAGCGTGACGGTCAATCCATAATTGTTTCACCCGAAGAAGTACGGATCGAAGAACTGGTAATTGTCAAACAGGGAGAGCGAATCGCGGTCGATGGAACAGTGATCGATGGAAGTGCGTCTGTTGATGAAGCTACTATCACCGGTGAAAGCCTTCCTGTCGAAAAAAGCTTTGGCATGAGTGTCTATTCTGGCACTGTGGTCAGTTCCGGGTACATCGTGATCAAGACTGAACGGATAGGCAAAGATACCACGTTCTCAAGGATTCTCAATCTCGTTGAAGAAGCACAGGATTCAAAAGCCAAAACCCAAAAATTCATGGAAAAGTTTGCCAGCTTCTATACTCCGATAATCTTGGCATTAGCCGTCATTGTCGGATTGATATCACAGGATATCAGACTTGCCTTGACGTTCTTGGTGATTAGTTGCCCTGGGGCGTTAGTTATTTCTGTTCCGGTCTCGATAGTAGCGGGAATCGGCAATGGCGCTCACCATGGTGTTCTGATAAAAGGTGGTGAAGTAATGGAAAAAATTGGAACATTAAAAGCCATCGCCTTTGATAAGACCGGTACTCTCACGGAAGGAACACCTTCCGTAGTTGGAATCAAAACATTTGGGTATGAAGAGCATGACTTATTGGTTATCGCCGCAGCCGGTGAATCGCTTTCCGAGCATCCCCTCGCACAAGCGATTGTTGAAGAAGCTTCGAAGAGAAATATTGTCTTTGACAAGAAAGTCTCAGATATGGATTTTGCAATGGGAAAAGGTATCGCTTTTACCATAGATGACGAACGCTACTGGATCGGTAATCAAGCGTTCGTTTCACATCAACAGATTGACACTGATGTACTGAAAGCATATATCAACGAAGAAGAGTCAAAAGGAAGGACCGTTGTCATCGTCGCAGTCAAGAATGGGGTGATTGGGGCAATTTCCTTAGCTGATACCATCAGGGATACAACAAAGAATACGATTAGTTTATTAAAGGCAGCTGGAATTCGCCATATTGCGATGCTTACCGGCGATAATAAACAAGCCGCAGAAACTATCGCTGCTTTAGCGGGGATCGATGAAGTTCGTTACTCAATGCTTCCCGACGATAAGGTGAAGGCGATCCGACAGATACGTGAGACATATAAAACGGTAGCCATGGTTGGTGATGGGGTGAATGATGCTCCCTCGCTCGCTTCAGCCGATCTTGGTTTCGCAATCGGGGCTGCCAGAAGCGATGTGGCAATGGAAACAGCAGACGTTGTTTTGTTAGGAGATAGTTTGACTGCTTTGCCGTTTGCTATTCACCTAGGGAAGGCCACGGTTCGAAATATGAAGCAAAACATCATATTTGCATTGCTGGTTGTCACGCTTTTATTGGCAGGAGTATTGTTTCACGTCGTTGATTTATCAATCGGTATGTTGGTACACGAATTATCGGTGTTATTGGTAGTATTCAATGCTATGCGGCTTTTACGTTTTAAAACACCGAAAATTAAGGTATAGTCATTGCTTAGGAGGACACTGTGCCAGACCATTGCCAAATCGATGTTACACAAGGTCATTCTTGTATTGCACTTGTTCCGATATTTTCCCACTTGAGCAGCGAAGAGATGGCTCAGATCGCCTCGATTACCGAAGAGAAGCGTTATGGGAAACACGAAGGCATTTATAGGGCGGGTACCGGAGGAGGTAATCTGTATGTACTCCATGATGGTACGGTTAAAATATACCGGACAGGAATCGACGGTAAGGAACGTGTAATCCGGGTACTCGGACCAGGTGATTTCTTTGGTGAGTTGTCGTTGTTCAGCGGGAAGCCAAACGCAGACCATGCCGATGCGTTGACACCGACGGTGATGTGCGTAATTGAAGGGAAGCGATTAAAAGCCTTGATGGCAGAACATCCGTCAATTGCATTGAAAATTCTCGAAGAATTAAGTGAACGTCTGGAGGATACAGAGAGGACCCTCGAAGAGAATACGCTTCAAAACAGTGAGCAACGATTAGCTCGATTTATCATTGATGCTTCTGATGGAGCAATTCAATTTGATCTGAATGTATCGAAAGGAACGATAGCCTCAAGATTGGGGATGACCCAGGAAACACTTAGTAGAAAACTGGCATCGCTACAGGAAGCAAGTATCATTAATCTAATTGGCCGGCGGGGAATAATGATTATTGATATGCAAGCTCTTCAGGAAATTGCAGAAGGTGGATTTTAGCCGACTTACTTACCGTGCATAGGAAAAATCACTAAAAGCTTCATATGTTCCTTTTTCTGGTGATACATACTCCTTAAAATGCTTGACAACGATTATTACTATTACCTATTATTCCTTATAAATGTTTAATAAGGAATAATAGGTAATAGTATGGAAGACATATTGTACTCAATAGATGAGCTGGCTAGCATCTTGAAGTTGCACCCTAAAACTATCTTGCGGTTCGTTCATGAGGGGAAAATCAAAGCGAGAAAAATCGGCAAATCGTGGCGAATCAGCCAAAATGCGTTGAAAGAGTATGCCCATGCAGAGTTGGCTACACCTTCCCGATCGAAAGAACATGTTTCGTTTGATTCTTTAATCGATCGGATGAGAGTTTCAGCGGTAATAGAAATCGATGAGAAAAATTCTGAAGAAGCATCACGTCTTTCGAATACTTTACTGGCCATGTTGAATTGTAAGGATCCCGATTGGGGTGAAGTTCGCTACGATTATTTTTATTATCCGGAAATCAAAAAAGCCAAATACGTGTTGTTTGGAACGCCTGGCTTTATCGGTGAGGTCATGATGATGTTTTCCCGTATCGCTTCAGAAGAGAGGAGAGTATGATGATACATTCGGTCTATACATCAAAAGAAGGCCAAAATATCATTGAACAAGCGTATCGAGTCCATTTGAATTCCTCTTTGGCACAAGGATTGACGCAAAGGTTTGTGGACACGACTCACGGTAAAACGTTTGTAATTGAAAAAAGTGAGAGTGGGAAACCTCCGGTGATCTTGTTACACGGGTCTGTTTCTAACAGTGCTTCTTGGTTGGGGTTGATTCCAATGTTTGCAGAAAGATTCAGCGTGTGTATTGCCTCGATATTCCCGGAGAGCCCGGCTTAAGTGAATCTGAGCGATTCCCATTAGCATCACATGCTCCCGAAACATGGTTGAAAAGTGCTCTCGATGGATTGGGAATCGATATTTGCTTATTGCTCGGGATGAGTCTGGGAGGGTGGTATGCCTTGAATTTTGCCATCACAAATCCCGACAGGGTTGCAGCATTGTCGTTGGTGAGTGCCGGAGGCATCGCGCGTCAGAAAACAAGTTTCATATTAAAAGCACTGTTGTTCATGATGATGGGACAATACGGACAAAAGAGATTAGCCAAGGCAATCTATCATAACGTGCAGATTCCGAAAGAAATAATCGATTATCAAGCGATTGTTTCAAAGTATTTTCGCCCTGTGACAGAAACGCTACCGATTTTTACCGATGAGCAACTACGTGCTTTACATGTTCCGATCCAATATTTCGGTGGAGCTCATGACGTACTATTGGATGCAAAAACCTCAGTGAAGCGGTTGCATACCCTCATAGACAATGCGGAAGCACATCTCATTACTGATTCAGGCCACGCGATAATTGACAAATTCGAAGAAGCAAGGGATTTCCTGGCAAATCACTGGTCGGATTAAGCTTTTTCCTGATGTAAAAAAGAAACGCCGTCAGGAAGGATTTCCAAAACGGCGCGCTGTATAACGATATGATGAAGCTTTCGTCTACACAGCTGCCGAATCATTAACCGAAAGCGTCGATCACTATGGATTAAATGTAATATAATCTTTGACCCGCGTCAATGAATTCGAGAAAAAAGTGACTTTGTTTTTACTTTGTCAACTAAGAATTATGGGGTTACAATCATGCGGCGTGATGTTCCACATGTAATAACAATTATTACTAACGATAGCTTGAATTGCGAAACAGCATGAGAATTATTATCGGAAAAGCAATAGATAAGCTATCATTTAACTAAAACCTATGCGATGAAAGAATAAGAAATCGATGATCTATCTCAGATAATCGGTTCTGTAATCCCTTTATGGAACATGTAATCGTTGCTGTTGATTTTTTCTCTCATATGCTACACTACGCACGGATAATGACGGTATTCGGAGGGTGCTCTACATGAAAGATGGGTTTATCAAGGTAGCTGCAATAACTACCCATGTGAAAGTAGCCGACTGCGTATATAACGCTCGACAGACTGCATTGATGTTGAAGAAAGCCTCGGCTGAAGGGATTAAGCTCGCTGTTTTCCCCGAACTCGGTATCACCGCATACACATGTGCAGATCTGTTTCGCCAACGAACATTGTTAGAGGGTGCTCTTAACGGTTTGAAACATGTTCTCGATGCATCGAAATCTTTGGATATCGTCGCGGTGGTGGGATTGCCTTTGGTGGTAACAGACAAATTATATAACTGTGCGGCAGTCATTTCAAAAGGTGAAGTCCTCGCTGTCGTACCAAAATCATGCATCCCTAACTATGGCGAATATTATGAAAGACGCTGGTTCACGAGTGCCCCTGGATCGAATACTACCATTGACATACTTGGTTACACAGTCCCTTTCGGGACTAATCTATTGTTTTGTTGTTCGCAACTACCAAATTTCTGCTTTGCCATTGAAATTTGCGAAGATTTATGGGTACCGGCACCTCCTTCAAGCATGCATGCTCAAGCCGGGGCGACTGTAATCGTAAACCTTTCGGCTTCGAATGAATTGATCGGGAAGGATCAATATCGACACGAATTGGTGAAAGGGCAATCGGGAAGGGCGTTATGTGCATATGTCTATGCCAATGCTGGCAGTGGCGAATCATCGACCGACTTGGTATTCACCGGTCACAATATGATTGCTGAAAATGGAATAATGCTTGCAGAACAGGAGCTAGGTGACCAAGGGTTATTGACTGCAGATATCGACATTGAACGATTGGGCTCAGAGCGTCTTAGGGTCTCGACATTCTTCGATATCATAGAAATACCATATATGAAGGTATATTTTTCATTAACTGTAACCGAGACACATATAAAAAGGCATTTTGAACGCTTCCCGTTTGTTCCTTCACATGAAAAAGATCTGGATAGTCGTTGCAAGCAGATAATCAGGTTGCAAGCAACCGCACTCGCTACCCGGATAGCTCATACGAATGTACAATCAGTGGTGGTGGGAGTTTCCGGTGGACTAGATTCTACATTGGCATTATTGGTCGCAATCGAAGCATTTGATCGGCTGGGATTGGCGCGAGCCAATGTTGTCGCTATCACTATGCCATGTTTCGGAACTACAAAAAGAACGATGGACAATGCGATCATGTTATGCCAATCACTTGGGGTAACGCTACGTTCCATCGACATCACTAAAGCTGTTGAAATCCATTTCAATGATATCGGACATGACAAAAATGTCCATGACGTCGTATTTGAAAATTCTCAGGCAAGAGAACGAACCCAGGTGTTGATGGATGTGGCGAACCAGGTGAATGCCTTGGTGATAGGAACCGGAGATCTTTCCGAACTTGCTTTGGGTTGGGCTACTTATAACGGGGATCACATGTCGATGTATGCTGTAAATTCCTCTATTCCCAAGACTCTTGTTCGGCATCTTGTTTCATATTGGGCGCGAACTCAGAAAGGAAGTGTTCTTGAAAAAGTCTTGTTAGATATTTTAGATACTCCGGTTAGTCCGGAACTTCTCCCTGCGATCCAAGGGGCCATGTCGCAACCTACCGAGAAAATCATCGGACCCTATGAATTGCACGATTTTTTTCTCTATTATGGCATCCGATGGGCGTTCAGACCTGCAAAGATTTTACGGATCGCATCAATTACATTTGCAGGCTTATATGATCGTCCGACGATCTTGAAATGGCTGAAGCTCTTCTACCGTCGTTTTTTCTCCCAACAATTCAAGCGGTCTTGTTTACCTGACGGACCAAAAATCGGTTCTGTCGCACTTTCCCCTAGAGGAGATTGGAGAATGCCAAGCGATGCTGCAGTTTCACTCTGGCTGGATGAAGTGGACCAATTACAATAGTTTTTTCTGATTGCATCGATACTTAATTGCTCTTCATACTCAATTTGATAAGGTAGATGCTGTTCCGTATACTTTTATTTATACATAAAGGTTTAAAATACAATAATTTGCCAGGAAGATTCGTTTTGATTGTTAAAAATTAAATTATGTTCCCATTGTACTGAAAGCGTATCAATGTAACATATGCCATGAATCCACACACATTTCTTTATAATAGAAATATGTGACAATTTAAGAACATATGTAAAATTAAGGAAATGCTTTGAATAAAAAGGTATAGGCACTCCCAGATGCAAAATTTCCACAAAATATGTATCCTCTTGGTGCTGAAAACTGTTATACTAACGATACATAAGTTATATCATAATGAAATAGGTTTTATTGGTATTGAGGGGTTTCGTAGAAAATGGGTAAGAAATTTGCAGCTGTGTTGGTGGTGTTGGTTATGTTGACCGTACCTCTTTTCTCGAGGAATATATTTGAGATAGGATTGGGTTTATCCGGTATATATGAAGGTAATCCCAATGAGTCTATGGATCAACTCATGGAGGGGATGGCCGCTGGAACTAATTGGCTTATAGGTGTGGAAGGTGCGGTACGATTAGCTGTTGTCAATATAACGGCATTAGCGATGCCAAATGATGTGGCAGATAATTCGCTTACACTCATGTCGACAATTGGACTGAGCCTTCCGGTAATTAACGATTTTCTATATGCGGATATCGGTACGGGATTAAGGACAAATTTTGAATTTCCGAACGATGGGGAATCAAGTGTGAATGGACGATATGTTTCACAAACTAACTTTGTCCAAACTGTTAATTCTTCACCGATTCATTTTAGGACTGCATTAAATTTCTTATTTGGGAAAGCTAGCCTTGCAATTGCTTATTACTGGGAATCACAGGCTACTGTCCAAACGGTCCAAGACCTTGGCGGGTGGGCAAAACTTTTCCAGCCAGGTGAAATGGCAAATATTGGGATTTCGCTAAGAATTTCATTATTTTAAGTATTTGGTTGTGCTTTAAAGCACTGGGAAAATAGATAAAAAGGGGATGACCCAAAAAAAGAGAGAGGTTGTGTTATGAAGAAAAGACTTGTTTTGGTAGTATTAGCCCTAGCACTGGTGCCGACTGTTGCTTTCAGCGGAGTATTCGATTTTGGTGTTGGTGCTACAGCCCAATTCACGAATAACTTTGACGTGTCCAATACAGGTAGTTTTGATTGGGCTCAGTTAGGCAAATTTGAAAACTATGGATTTGGAGCAGATATTAGAACAAGGTTGCTGTTTGCAGAAATCGATATTGTCGGTTTATATTCACAAGCGCCACATCCAACAACTCAAGAAACGTTACATTCGATTTCTGGTCTGGTTACCGGAGGAATCTCTCTTGATCTGTTAGGGCTCCTTCGCATTGGCGTGGGGTTAGGACCAAGAATTTATGCTCTCATCGATAGTGATGGAAATACATCGGTATGGAATCAAAATGGATCGTTGGATGCTACCACTAATTTTGGCGAAGCATTCATGAAAGCTCCGATGACGTATCGGGCTACTGTTGACTTCAAACTTGGGAACATATTGCTCGGTGTAAACTATACCGTTGATTCAGACGGATTTACATTTGAGGATATGAATACAGCTAAACTTGCTCCGAAATTCGCAGAAGGAAAGCTCGGCGCATCAGTTGTGTTTGTCCTGTTCTAAACAAGTACTCACATGATTACAATCGGCCCTGTTCTGCAAAAACGGGGCCGATTATTACTGAATTAAGGATGAAAATGAACAAACGTATTGTTATTGCTTCCATTGTAATATTGCTCGTTATGTTCTCAGTTTTTGGAGATTCGTTTGATCTCGGAATCGGTCCGTTCACGCAATTTCAGGAAAATCCTTTTTCTCCCGATGTGCAATACGCTACCTGGGTCGATGCGAACAATTATCTACCAGGGTATGAAGTGAGATTAAGAATTAGACGTATTGAAATAGATACATATTTGATTTCTCGACAAGGCAATATCATAGATGTCACTCCAGAAGGCAAGCCAATTTATGAACAAGAAATCTCACGAAAGATCAGCGGGACAGTGTCAATCGGAAGTTCAACCGAAGTAGCAGCTTTCACTCGATTGGGTTTTGCCGTGGGATTCCCGATGGGTCTAGATATCCATAAAGGAAGCCAAAAGTACTCTTTTTGGATCGGATCGGACGATAATATGTATTCCAAACCCAATTGGGTCCCGTTTTATCAGCACATAAGTATTCATTACCGAATGAAACTTGACTTTAGAATTGCCCACTATGTATTGAGTGTTGCCTATGAAGTGCCCTCCAACGATTTTTCTATCGTAAATTTTAATCAGAAAGCCCTTTTACCACGTTGGGAACAAGGGAGAATCAGTTTCGCATTCATTACCATGTTCCTCTGACGGGTAGTACCCGAATTCCGATTGTGGTAGTATCATTGTATATCCATAAGGAGTCTGTACCATGCGGAAAATCGGATTCTTCGGTTCATTATTAACTGCGATCATTTTTGCCGCCGTGTTGTTTTTCGTAATCTATTTCTTCTTACCCTCTGTTTCCAATCAATTCTTTGGTTTTAGTTATCGAGGAGCACAAGATACAAAAGCAATGAAATCAGCTGTCAAGGAGATTTTGATAAAAGCTGATATTCCCCAATCAAGGATAGATGAATATCTCGAGCGTTGGGAAGAACCCGGATTCCAACAAAAGTTTGCCGAAGCAACCTCACAGGGTAAAGAAGCCGTATTGGACTTTTTGGCCTCTGTAGGAGAGGGCATTGATTTCAAGGGAATCGATGTTGCCGGATTCAAACGGAAACTCGAAGAAGGTTTTTCTGAATCCCGCCTTGCGGAATTCACCAGACAGCAAAAAGCTGCGATAACGCGATTGCTTTCAAATGCACTAGAGAAGCTTGAATGATAGTAGAATTGCTAGGCACTGGAACCAGCCATGGGGTTCCTCGGATTGGGTGTGATTGTCCTGTCTGTACTTCAGATGATCCTCGCAATAAAAGGATGCGTTGTTCTGCGTGGATTCGCGATGGAGATTTATCGATAGTAATCGATACCGGACCTGAGTTCAGGCTTCAGGCAATCCGTTCAAACATCAAACACCTTGATGCTGTGCTCTATACTCACGATCATGCTGACCATCTGAACGGTATCGATGATTTGCGAGTATATACTGAACAACGATCTTTACCGGTATACGGTCCGGATGAAGTACTGCAAGACATCTCTCGAAGATTCCCTTATGCCGTAGGTGAAAATCCATGGCGAGGCGGATTACCGCAACTGCAATTACACGCTATTGATCAAAAAGGTATCGTCATAGGAAATATGCACATCATACCGATACCTCTCATCCATGGGTGTAGGCAAGTTTTTGGCTACCGTATCGGAACATTTGCCTATTTGACCGACTGCAAAAGCATTCCGCAGACGAGTGTCGAGTTGCTTGAAGGTGTGACCACGATAGTAATTGATGCGTTACGTCAAGCTGAACATCCGACCCACATGAATTTTGATGAAGCGATGGCAATCGCAAAAATCATTGGTGCAGAGAAAGTCTATTTCACCCACTTGACCCATAGGAATGATCACCGGCAATTAGAGCAAACACTTCCAGAGGGATTCTATCCGGCGTATGATGGATTGGTGATAGATATGATCAAATCATAGGAGAAGTCATTGCATGTCCGAACATGAGAAGAGACCGAAATTATTTATTATTGACGGATACAGTATTGTATATCGTTCATACTTTGCCTTTATCAATCGTCCATTACGAGATAAGGAAGGCAACAATGTCTCGGCATTCTATGGTTTTTTCAACACGTTGCTCATGCTGGTCCGTCAACATGATCCCGATTATTTGGTGGTGGCCATGGATACTGCTGAACCGACATTCCGTCATATCAGGTATCCGCAATACAAGGCTAATCGAGAAAGTGCCCCCGAAGATTTACATGCCCAAGTTCCATTGATCATCGATGCGTTGAATGCTGCGAATATCCCACAGATCGGAAGAAACGGATGGGAGGCGGACGATGTGATCGCTTCTCTGATTCATTTGGCAAAGAGCCGGAATATTGATTCGGTCATGGTTACGGGTGATAAAGATTTGCTCCAGCTTGTCGATGAGTCAACAATGGCATTGCGACCACCTAGAAAAGGAGAAAAAGAGTATCGATTTTTCGGTGAGAAAGAAGTAATTGAAGAATTCGGAGTAGCGCCGAATCAAATCGTTGATTACCTTGCTTTGATCGGAGATTCTTCAGACAACGTCCCCGGGGTCGCGGGTATCGGTCCTAAAGGAGCTCTGAAATTAATTCAAGATTTCGGAAATCTTGAAACTATCTATGAGCACCTAGCCGATTGTTCAGCCTCAGTAGCTAAGAAACTTGAAGATGCCCGGGATATGGCATTTTTGAGCCAAGAGTTGATCGAACTCAAATTTGATGCACTTTCCGAATCGGAATTTGATCCGGATGCATTTAGCAGCAAGACAATCGATTGGAACAGTGTGATCCCAATGTTTGAAAAGGCTCAAGCAAGAACATTAATCAATACGGTCCAACAGATGCAGCAGATCGAAATCGATGTAAGTTCGCCTGTTGAAGAAACTGTTCAAACTAAATGGAATAAACCTGGCGTCTACCATGCCGTTACCAATTTGGCAGAATTGGAAGCACTGTTAAAAGAAAAAACGGAAAAAGGAGTGTTGTCATTTGATCTTGAGACAACAGGTATTGATGACATGACTGCCGAACCAGTTGGTTTTTCATTTACCGACAGACCCTTCGAAGCTTGGTATGTTCCTATCAAGGCAGGAGGAAAAGCAATAGTATCGCTAGAAGATGCTCTTAAACTTTTAAAAACCTATATTGTTGAAAAGAAAGTAAAGATAATAGGCCAGAACCTTAAATATGATTATAAAATATTGGTCAGATGGGGTGTCGGGACCATCATTGGCTATTTTGATACCATGGTCGCTGCATGGCTACTGGATGCTGCAGCAGGTATGTATAACATGGACCATCTGGCCAACCGATATCTGGATGGATATCGAACCCTCGAATTTAAAGAAGTTGTGGTTCAAAAAGATGGCGTATTCTCGGATGTGCCTCTTGAGACCGCTGTCAGGTATGCAGCTGAGGATGCGGATATCACTTGGCGATTGTATGAAGTGTTTTCAAAAGAATTGATTTCGAGGGGCATGGATAACTTGTTTTTCAATATCGAGATGCCTTTGGTAAAAATATTGGCTGACATGGAACTCAACGGAGTATCCCTTGATGTCAATAAATTATATGAATTTGATAAAGAAGTAACTTCAAGGATTTCTGCAATAGAACAAGAAATCTATGCTCTCTGTGGAAAAACATTCAATATCAACTCTACGAAGCAATTGCAAGAAGTGTTGTTTGTTGAAAGAAAATTACCTACCGGAAAGAAAAATAAGACAGGCTTTTCAACTGCTACAGAGACACTGGAACAATTAGCCCAGCTTGATGAAGTCCCACGTTTGATACTGCAAAACCGGGCATTGGTCAAATTAAAAAACACCTACATCGATTCATTGCCGCAGATGGTACTTGCAGATACAGGGCGGATTCACACATCGTTTGTGCAAACCGGAACAGCAACCGGACGCCTTTCAAGCAGGAACCCAAACCTACAGAACATTCCTGTTCGAAGCGATGACGGTAAACGTATCCGTGAGGCCTTCATTGCGCCAAAAGGATATTCGTTTCTTTCGGCAGACTATTCGCAGATCGAATTGGTTGTCCTGGCACACATGGCTGATGATAAGGCCCTGAAAGAGGCGTTCATCAAAGGAGAAGATATCCATCGGCACACGGCAGCCGTTATCTTCGATATCCATCCCGAGCTGGTTACATCTGATCAGAGAAGAATGGCGAAGACGATTAATTTCGGAGTCATGTACGGTATGTCTGCATTCAGGCTTGCCAACGAGCTTCAAATACCTCAAAAGGCGGCAAAGGTTTTTATCGAAGAATATTTCACTCGATTCAACGGTGTCCAAGCATTTGTTATGAGAGTACAAAAGCAAGCTGAACAAACAGGAAAAGTTGCTACTATCATGGGTCGCGAACGACAAGTTCCTGAAATCAGAAGCAGCAATAAGATGGAAAAGGCCGGAGCTGAAAGGATAGTGGTAAACACGGTAATTCAGGGAACTGCGGCAGATATTATTAAACTTGCTATGATCAAGATTGCCAAACGGATGGCTGATGATCAGTTACATAGCAAGCTGTTGTTGCAAGTCCACGACGAATTGATTTTTGAGGTTCCTGAAACTGAAATCACAAAAATGCAACTATTGGTAAAAGATGAGATGGAACATGCTATCAAGCTATCGGTGCCGATACGCGTAGGAATGGCAATTGGTAAGAGTTGGGGAGAATTGGGTTGAAAATAATAGGTTTGACTGGTGGATATTGCGTTGGAAAGAATGAGTTCGCATCGACGTTCGCTTCATTCGGAGCGATAATTATCGATGTCGACGCGTTGGGTCATCAAGCACTCAGTCAGGCAAAAGAGGTTGTTGTAAAAACATTTGGTTCGGATATTATCGATGAGGATGGAAGTATCAACAGGAAAAGATTGGGCTCAATCGTGTTTTCCGAAAACAGAGTACGACAATTGGAAGAAATCTTGCACCCGCTTATGAAACAACGTTGCATCGAATTGATAGAAGATTATAGAACGAAACACGTTAAAGCGGTTGTGCTAAATGCAGCTTTACTCCACCGTATGAATCTGGATATATTATGTGATGCTATCTGTTTCGTAACCGCATGCATGCATTTGAGGTTTTATAGGGCAGTGAGGCGTGACAATGCAGGTCTTATTTCATTTGTTCAGCGGTTGCGAGCACAGAAAGATATTAGAATCAAAGAGCTTGAAGGACACGCTGAAGTCTTCAAGATGACAAACTCAAGGGGGAAACGATTTATACATCGACAAGTGAAGGTTTTTTGCAGTACTATAGGGATAGTATGATGTCATTACGTAAGAGGATGTGTGTTCGCCTATGAAGAGGACGATATTCCCGATACTTCTAGGAATCTCAATTGTGTTGGCTGTGTTCACATTGGCAGCTATTGTGTATTTTAGGCCTGAAGTAAAAGAGAAAATCCCGATAGCCAAGCGGGTAGAAACTGTCGAACCACAACCTGCCGCAATCCAAGAAGAACCTAAACCGGTGGTCATTCCAATAGCTGAACCTGAAATAGTGGTTGAACCGGTCAAGAAGGAAGAACCTGCGGTAGTGATGACCCCGGTAGTTGAAGAATCGGTTAAAGTTGAACCGAGTTTGATGCCTGAGGTTGTGGCGGAACCGGAAGAGGTTGTTCCTGAAAGAGTTCCAGAACCTGTGGTCACTGTTCCAAAGCCAACATTCAATCGTGAAGATATTGGTTTGCTGCAAACAATGATTCCTCTTCCACGACTCTCATTGTCATATTATAAGTCGTTCTTTACGAGAGAAGAGATAATCGCCGAAGTACTACCAGAAGAAGAAGCAGCCGAAGTTGTTACCGAGGTACCAGAAACAGTTGAGGTTGAACAGGTCGCTGAGGTTGTTGCACTGACGATCAATGATATTGTCCAACCTCCGATGCCATCGGTAAAAATCAGTGATCTTAAGCCTAAGAAAGTACTGCCTGTAGAGCCACCGGCCGAAGTAGAAACATCAATGAGTGAAAAATTTGGAGTGGTGGCAAAACCCTTCAGCGAATTATTGAGCGTATTGCCCGAAGCAGTAAAAAGAGCTCCGATTAAGGTTGAAGCCGAGCCGATTATTGCCGAAGAGGAAGAAACCGTTGCATTTGAAGAAGGCATCCTTTCTCCCCTTTGGACAGCCCCCACAAAATGGGCTGAGGACGAAAAGCCCGTCTACATAGATCCGATCACTTATAATGAGATTATGTGGGCACGAAGACGGGACGCCGTTGACCAGATTCTTGATAACGTAATATTTGAATAAATTTAGGTATACAAAAATCGAGCCCTCATAACGAGAGCCCGATTTTCTTATGGGAAACGGATGCTTATGAAGCAACCGGAGCAGCGTCGTCTTTCGGTTCTCCACGAGTAACTTTGGACATTAAAAAGAAAGCAACTAGCATACAGACTGCTGCGAAAACAAAGAGTGCGCCATAACCAAAAAGATCTACTAAAGCACCGGTGATAGGCGGTGCGATAATTGATGCTAGCTGAGAGAAGAAATAGTACAACCCGGTATAGATTCCCATGTTAGCGTAGCTTGCCATTTGCCATAACATCGGAAATGAATTGGTGATTACAGATACCCAGAATATTCCGAACAAAAACATTAGCAACCAGAAAGAGATGAGAACAAAATTCATAGGTGCATATGTTCCTGGTGCAATTGCTTCCGGATTGGCGATAAAAATACTATGGGCGAATATCAGCAGCAAGACAATAGTAATGCCAATCAACGAACCTCTGATGGTTCTTCGTCTACCGAGCTTATGGGCGACAATACCACTTGGAATTGCAAAGATAGCGTACGAAACCCCGACCATTCCAGCTGCCAATGCCTTATTGGCGGGACTGGTTATGAGCACTTCTTCTGAATATAACCCTACGAATGGCAATACTCCCTGGTATCCGATAAACCAGAATAGCAATGAAATCAATACGAAGAACGCACTCTTATCTTTTTCTCCGAAGATCAACTTGAGGGATTTGAGTATCGGTACTTTTTCTTCAGTCGCTTTTTCCGAATACGACCCTTTTTTCTCTTTAACAAAGAAAAATAGAAGTATCACGGCAATGATTACCAGTACTCCTGCAAATGGAAATGCGAGGATCTGGTCTGTAGGGCCATATGTTGGCAGTTCGACTGTAACATTCATCAATCTTGCTAGAAATAGTGTCCCCACTATGGTCGCTATGCCCCCCATCGTATTGATTACGCCATTGGCTTCGCTTCTGATCTCACCGGGAATAATATCGGGCATGAGTGCAACCACAGGACCCCGCACCGATTGTTTGAAAACATTCAGGGCGAAAATCATGATTATCAACAATACTAATGAAGAAAGTGATGCGAAAGGAATTATACCAAATGCAATTGCGCTAAGAGGAAGGAATAATATGATATAGGGCATCCTTCGACCGATCGGAGTTCTTGTTCTGTCAGACAACGCTGCAAAAATTGGAATCAGGAAAATGGCAAAGATGTTATCCAATGTCATTATCGTCCCGATGAGAGCTTTTGATTCGATGAATTTTCTTAGAAATACCGGTACATACGTATCATACAACGGATCCATCAGTCCCATGGTGAAAAAACCGAGACCGATTAGGAAGGTGGTGAGATAATACCCCTTCATACTCTTTCGTTCAGTCATATGTTCCTCGCTTATTGATGATTCTATGGCGCTAGTGTAACAGTAATTTATGTCGCATGCAAACAATTCGCGATAAACTGGACTCAAATCGTATTATCTGATACATCATCATCATGATTGAAAAATGTTCGCCAGCAAGAAATCTAGAAGATATATCGACCATATTGCATCTCACTGATGAAGAGTTAGCATGGAAAGAAAATTCTTTTGGACTGCCCGTCCTGATCAGTCCTTACTACCTATCATTGATTGATCCCGATGATCCAAACGATCCGATCAGGCGACAAGTGGTTCCCAATTGCCAAGAACAATTCAGCATGGATTCTGAATCTCAAGATCCATTATCTGAAGAGAAGCACATGTCGGTTAATCGATTGATCCATCGATATCCCAGTAGAGCGGCGTTCTTGGTTACCGATGTCTGCGCAACGTATTGCCGTCATTGCTTTAGGCGCCGCTTCAGCGGAGGAACCGAAGGGAGCGCTTCCAGAGAGGACATCATGGCTGCAGCGACATACATCGCTATGCATAAACAGATTAAAGAAGTCTTGCTCACCGGCGGGGATCCCTTGACACTTTCGGATAGCCGCTTGGATGACTTACTAAGCATATTCAGAGAACAACGACCCGATATCATTTTACGGATTTGCTCACGAATTCCCGTTACCTTTCCGCAACGAATCACCGATGATCTTATCAAGATGATAAAAAAACATGATAGTGCTCCCTTTTACCTCTTCACCCAATTCAACCATCCTCGGGAGATCACCGAACAGAGTAAGCGGGCAATTGCCAGATTCGTTGATGCTGGAATTCCCGCCATGAACCAAACGGTATTGCTCAAAGGAGTGAATGACTCGGCTGATATTCTTGTTGAACTGGTGGAGGCTCTGGTCGCAATCAGGGTCAAACCGTATTATCTGTTCCAAGGAGATCTTGTCGGCGGAACAAGCCATCTTCGGGTTGATTTGGAGAAAGGCATGGCGCTCGAGCAAGAGATGAGACAGCGCGTATCGGGATTGGCGATGCCTGTATATGCTATTGACTTGCCTGACGGTGGTGGTAAAGTCCCGTTGGGAGCATGTTATCTTGAAGGACGAGACGCCTCAGGATATTGGGTGTTCAAGACAGTGGAAGGCTTGAAGAGAGTATATCCAGATCCGACTAAAAAGTGAGCAAGGAAAGTCAAGTATAAAAATTGTCTGGTAACTACTATGTCGATGGAGGAAATGTGAAAGACGCTATCCATGAACGAGTAGTGACAAGGATGATTGAATATATCGAGACTCATCTTGATCAGGTGATCACGCTTCGGGATCTTGCCGATGCTGGGCAATATTCACCGTGGCATTGTGCCCGTCTGTTCAAAGAACAGTTGGGAGTTTCACCGTTTGCTTACATCCGAAAGTTGAGATTAACGAAAGCGGCTGAACAGATCATTAGTTCGGATCGCAAGATCATAGATGTTGCCTTCGATTTCATATTCGATTCACATGAAGGATTCACCAGAGCTTTCTCACGTGAATTCGGAGTGTCCCCGAGTCATTTTCGAGATGGCGGACACCCGATTCCAGTGTTCCTCCCTCCGCAGTTGCGGAAGAAATGGCGATCTATCCAAAGAGGAAAAAGTATGAACGAACCATCAATGAAAACGGTTTTCGTACAGGTAATCGAACGCCCCAAGCGAAAACTCATCGTGAAATTTGCCAAGAAGGCCTCCCATTATTTTGAGTATTGTGAGGAATTTGGGTGTGATGTATGGGGTGTGCTGACCACAATTAAAGAAGCAATGTACGAGCCTGTCGGGTTGTGGTTCCCGGAGAATCTACGAAAAAAGGGAACCGGTGAATATGCTCAGGGAGTTGAAGTCCCGTATGATTTTGATGGAACAATCCCCGATGGATATGAGATTATTGATCTGCCTGAAGCTTCTTTTATGGTGTTTCAAGGGCCTCCCTTTGACGAAGAAGCATTTGAAAGTGCAATTACCGATGTGTGGGAGCTCATGAAATCGTATGATCCGGCATTATATGGATTCAGATGGGCAGATGATGCAGCTCCGCGTTTCCAATTGGCTCCGATGGGATATCGTGGTTATATCGAAGCACGTCCTGTCGTGGCATTGAAAGAAACTAAAACAGCAATCTGAGCTTCCATATGAAAGGTTTTCAGTGACTGGAACAGGGATTTTTCAAACAGAGGAACTCCCTGTTCCTTTCTAGAACATGTTACAAGGAATATGAAATTCCGAATGTGAGTTGCACATCGCTGATGGTCGGATTTGTTGAACGATTACCAGGATTCACCATATTAATGAAATCGGTTTGAACATACATTTCTAAGCCAGGAAGCAGGGTATATCCGCCTTTGATGCCCATTACCAACATCTTGCTCACTGCATCGCGACTTTGTGCATCGATGTCGCCATTATTTTCAGTCCAATGCTTGTCAGTCGGAGTCGAAAGGTAAGGGGGCTTGTCTTGAGTGGCATCCACATTGGCTTCATTATATACATGTGACCATAACGTCCACTTGTCATGTGTGCCATGCAGCATATAGAACACATTCCCCTCGGCAAACCATTTCCCATATTCCCTATAACCGACATTTCCATTCAGGACTATGGCGTCAGGACCGTATTGGTATCCCAAGAACTCTTCAATATACACCAATGCCATATGGGAGGAAGCCCCGGCATATTCCCGATGCGCACCCACGAAGTTCATCCCGTATTCTCCGAGCGTGTGCTCCCGCTTTCCATTGTCTCTTACATAGAGATAAGGGTCGGTCTTCGCCCATTCAAATGAACCATACATCATTCCTTTGCGTATCGGATAACTAGCTTTAGCTCCAACCATCATACCAAGCGCGGACGGACGTGCTTTATCAGCGACTCCGGGAGTTCCGCCTTCGCCGGGGATGGAAAACTCGTCAATAGCGATCTGGGTATATACATTGATGTGATTGATAGGTGTGAAATCAAGTTCCAACGCCAAGAGTGAATTTGCATTAGATCTGACATAGAGATTATGGAATATCATGGAAGGGTTGAGGATCCTCAAATCCAGGATTGAATCCTGTGTGCTCGTATCAGCGGAATATTGGGTTTGAGTACCGCTGGGAGTCGATTGGTACATGATGGCTTCCGATACTACCAAACCGACCTTTTCCTTGAACAAACGCCATTCCAAGCGATGCCCGATGAACATTTGCATACCACCCAAAGGTTGGTCTTGGCTTCGTTGATTAATAAACTTACCATAGTTCGGGCTGTTCATATCATATTCCATGATTGGATAATACTGACTAGGATGAGGAAAGAACGACGTTGCAAACGTATATTTAAATGTGTCCCCGTATAATGCGATCCTTCCGGTATCATGGTAGCGGAAATGGTCCGAAAGCATGAAGTTCCCTGATACTCCGGGGCCCCAAGAAAGCTTATCCCTTCCAATTTGGACGCTCCATGCATCGCCGCCAAACGCCCCGAACACTCTGTAAGGCATGCCGAAATCAAGATCTCCGATATTGTGCCCATAGAGAAAAAACAAGTTTGAAGTCAAACCATGTACACCGTAATAATCGGAAACAGGACCGTCTGTCGAAGTATGTTCGTGATATCTCCTGCCTGTAATTGTCAGTGAAGAATAACCATAGAAATGTTCAGCGAGCCATGTTTCCAGTTTGAGATCGATCAATGGCTTCCGTTCTTCCGAATCTCTTATCCAATCATTTTCTTCGGTGAAATTCACAGTATCCGTATGGAAATATCCTTCGAGCGCAACATCTACGCCAAATTGAAACGTCTTCTCATCTTCTGTCAACATTCCAAGAACATAATCATACACTGATTGACCGGCGGTACCCAAAGTACTCCGATCGATTTTCATCAGCATCTTCATTAATTCACCCGTACTCCATGGCCCTGCAGTTGATGGCAACGCATATCCGTTACTGATATAGAGATTGGAGATGGCCTCATATACATCTGAATCGACCGCGTGGATCTTCTGGACATTGGCTGCGACACCATAAGTAAGGCATAATATGAGTACAACCATAAATACTAACGCTTTGCGCATCCGGCTCCCCCTGAGAATGATTTTGGTATCTGTGGCAGTATAGCATTGATTGCTTTGCGTAGGCATACCGAATCAGAGGGAAATTGATGTGATTCGCTCATCGAATCACATGTTGGTTCGTTATGACATAGTCTGCTGAGATGAATGTTAAAAAAAAGACATCGTGATAGTTAAGAATCGGATGTTCGGATAATCGACAAAAAAAAGGAGACCAACAGGTCTCCTTTGTAATGATGGGGTTATTTGTTAACCCGTTCAAGATATTCTTTAGTCTCGGTATTTACCAAAATTTTTTCACCTTGTTTGATGAAGATAGGGACTTTCACCTTCAAACCGGTTTCTGTCGTGACCATCTTGGTCGCGCCGGTTACGGTATCGCCCTTGATTGCCTCTTCAGCTTCTTCAACAGTGAAAATTACCTTGGCTGGTACTTGGATATCTAACGGAGTATGCTCCCAGAATGTAACACGGTAGGTTTCGCCGTCTTTCATGATATACTGATAATCTTCAAACGAAGTCATCGGAATTTCGATTTGTTCATAGGTTTCGGTGAGCATGAAATGAAAATTCTCACCATCATTGTAAAGATATTGGCAATCACGATCTTCAACAGTAATATCCTCAGCGTTATCTTGGGTCTTCATGGTTTCGCGCAAAGTTTGTCCGGTTGAAGGGCTTTTTAACTTGAGACGAACGAATGCAGAACCCTTGCCGGGGTTTACAAATTCCCTTTCTACGCATATGAACGGTTGCCCTTTAATCAGCAACGCTGTTCCCTTGTCTATCTGACCAGCCTTAATCATGAATTACCTCTTATACTTGTACGAATTGTCTAAACACGTCATGAGATTATATCGGAAAGTGGAAATAAAATCACCCCCCTCAAATTCTTGCGGCCCATTTGCAACATCAATAATCTGTCAAATCCCAAAGCCACACC
>JAAYIV010000017.1 GCA_012523305.1 Spirochaetales bacterium | reverse complement strand
GAACGGTTGCGTATACAGCATGCCGTTAGCACTGAATAGAACCGCTCTCACAAAGGTTGAATCTTCAGGTAACGAGACTGTCGAGAAAGTAGTTCCGACAGCTATTACTTCACTTTCTTGAGTTCCGCTATAATATGTAATCCAATGGATACTATTGTATTCACCTTCGATATCAAGGGTGATGTTATGGTCCGACACCGTAATATTCGAAATGCGTATGTCAGGCATAGTCATCCTGAGATATGGCTTGAACACAAAGAATTCTCCGCTTGAAAGCGATTCGAACACTGCCGTTTCGGTCAATTGCGGTAATAAGAGTACATTTCGATTCCATCCCAAATGGGAGTAGGAATGCATGTCATCATTCCCGAAACCCCATACAGGACGTTCAGGCATTGTAAGAAACAATATCCTATCCCAACGATCCCGATCTTCTGGATAACGGTCTTTTTGGTTATAAATCTCAATTCCCAAAAGCGATGATGGAAATTGTAAAAACATATCTACATACCATTGATCTGATCGATCGTAACGGCCTGGATGATAAAAAATTGACAATCCCCCTCGAGTTTCGATTGCGCCCAATGCTTCAGCTTCTGTTTCACCGATCCCGACGAAGTCATTGAACAAGCTTCCAATATCATCATTCTGTGAAATCTCGCTTCCTTGCACAGCTATCATATCCAATATACTGGGATTTCGATCCTGCCAAGATTCATTATCCGTTTCTTGAGCGATAGTATGTAAAGTATTCCACGGATACAAAGTAGAAGGCCAAGATTGATAGTGGGACGTATTGTGATCAGTAAGGGCGAGAACGCTATATCCCAAAGCCTGATAGGCATCGATTACATCATGAGGAAGAATTCGGCCATCGGAAAACACCGTATGCGTATGGAAATTTCCATCATGGTATTCGATTGTGCTCCAATCAATATCATCATACGGATTATGAATTACATAGGTATGCGAATTTGGAGGAAGATGAAGGACGGAGAGTTCACACCCAATGAACGCTATCGTACAGATAACAATCAACAAGATAGAAATCAATACAAGCTGAAGCTTCTTCATAGATTCTCCAGGTTTCACACTACTATATCTACCATATCCGAATCAATAAAGCTCCGTCACGGTTCTTATTCGCCACCATTGTTCCTTTCTTTGTTTCTGGCGATTTTAGTACACTTAACGATCTGTATGTGTCAGGTCATTGCTTGATGCCCAATCTATTTTTATGTCTAACCCCACTTATCTTTATTGAAAATGCCGAAGGTCTTAAAGATAAATACTCTCTTTCACATGGCTCTAGCCTTTTCAACATCCTCTTGCCATCTTATATTCCTAAAATGCTCCGCAATACGCTTTGATACAAGAATAATAGTGATATAGTGTAGAGCAGACGAGGATATCATAGATGCAATACGATGTGAAAACAGTTGACGAATATCTAGCAGCGATCTCAGACGAGCATAGGGAAGCCTTAAGAAAACTCAGGCAAGTTGTGATAGATAACTTACCCGAGGGATTTGAAGAATGCATCTCTTATAAAATGATCAGTTATGTTATTCCTTTGGCAAGATACCCGAAAGGATACCACGTGACAAAAGGAGAACCGCTGCCCTTTTTGTCAATTGCCTCACAAAAGAACCATATAGCTTTTTACCATATGGGCATGTATGGGAACAAAGCAATTTCCGATTGGTTTGTCCATGAGTATTCTCATCGTGTCAAAGCAAAACTTGATATGGGTAAAAGTTGCATAAGGTTTACTAATCCAAGCAGCATCCCTTATGACCTGATCGCAGAATTATGTAAGAAAATGACAGCGGATGATTATATCGATGTGTATGAACGACAAGTGAAACGAACATAAGGTGATTTTCTGATCTTCACGATTCAAACCACATAGAAGGAATATGGTATGGCACCATTCGATTTCAAGAAGGAATATAAAGAATTATACCTTCCTAAAGGTACTCCAAGCATTATCAGTATCCCTGAGATGCGTTTCATAATGGTTCAGGGGAAAGGCAATCCAAACACCTCAGACTATTATAAAGAAGCAGTCGAGCTGCTTTATGGCATATCGTATTCCATCAAGATGAGCAAGAAAAAAGAAGCTCCTGCAGGATATTTTGATTATGTGGTACCCCCTCTTGAAGGATTGTGGTGGTTTGAAAATAACTTCTTTGATGGTAGCGTGATGAATCGAAAAGATGAGTTCAGTTGGATGATGATGATTCGCCAGCCTGATTTCGTTACATCGCAAGTTTTTGAAATGGCAAAAAAGAACCTAAAAAGGAAAAAACCAGAGATTGACACTTCTATCGTCAAACTCGAGACGTTCAACGAGGGATTGTGTGCTCAAGTCATGCATATCGGCCCATACGATGACGAGCCTGCAACTGTTGCGCTACTGGAAGCATTCATCGACTCCCAAGGATATCGCACTCTCATGTCCGGGATGAGACAACATCATGAGATCTATCTCAGCGATCCCCGCAAGAGCGATCTTGCAAAATTAAAAACAGTGCTAAGACATCCGATTGAAAAGAAATGTTCATAAGATGTTTCGATGGGGCATAGAGATACAGCGATCATTTCACTTAAAGAGAAAATTGGCACACAATCACCATTCAAATTTCTACAACCTGCAGGATAAAAGAACCATGTAACGGCGATATATGTAGGCGTTTCGTGCATATCTTATCTAAGAACACTTGATCATGACTGATACACACAAGCGCGCCTTGATAATCCTGTAAAGCACGTTCAAGCACTAAACTCGCTTGAAGATCGAGGTGATTGGTCGGTTCATCGAGCAAGAGTACCGATACGGGATATTCAAAAAGCAGACTTAGCCACAATTTCTTTGCTTCACCCGGACTTGCCATCGCTGAAGATCGAATCAATGCCGGGTCGCTTCCCAATCGTGCTAAACTTGAAATAACTCGACCTTTTGTAAGTGAATCCAATACCCCGAGCGACTTCAAGGCACTTTCACACGATTGCCTATCTTGCTCTTGCGGAACATAGGTTACCGAGATTCCATCATTGGTAATCAATGAATATAGATACTGCATGAATGTGGATTTACCGCTTCCGTTCGCTCCGGTAATACCGATCCGATCTGTCGACCCAATCTCCAGTACGTCATAAGTGAGGCTTTTTTCAGGACCCAACGACAATGAACCTGCGGGAATCCTTGCAATGAAATCACGCTTCAATGGCGCATTGGAAATTGTTATACCTGAAATCGGTCGAAGCAGATCGAGTTTTGTTGCTTCTATCATTTTTTCTTGGATATCGATTACCAAACTGCTTGTACGAGATACGCGACGTACCAATTGTTTTTTTAATCGCCCCGCATGCCCATCGGCACCCGATACACGAACCCCATTGATTTTAGCTTTGGCATCATGATCCTTGTTATCAATAGTGCGTTTGGATGCCATCGCATCTTGTCGTGAAGCATATTGTGAACGACGATTCAGCTCGGATGAAATACCTGCGAGTCCTTTCTTTTGTTGCTGTAAGCGATGGAAGGTTGAAGTTGAAATTTTACTCGATTGTTCTAGTGCGACAGAAGGCGAACAATCCATCATACGAACATACGGGGCATGCACGATCACTGATTTTGTACACAACCTATCAGCGAGTGAACGATCGTGGGTTACCAATAGTCCTATTCCCCTGTAAGAAAACAAAGCTTCGCCGATCATCTCAATCGCTTCGTAATCAAGATGGTTTGTCGGCTCATCTACGGCCACTGCCTGGGGCTCTTGCCAGAGGGCACATGCAAGTTGAGCTCGTTTTCTTTCTCCGTGGCTCAGCGTCTCCCAACGATACAGCCAGTCGCGGTCAATGCGCAAGATACCATGCAACCGACATGCATCATGATCGTAAGCAGTAGCAAATTCATCAAACAGATAAGGTAGATCATCTGTTCTTTGCTCCACATAACAAGTTGCTTCCGGACACGAGACCTCTCCTATCTCAGGAATCAGGATACCGGTCGCCAATTGCAGAAGTGTGGATTTGCCTGCTCCATTTCTTCCAAGAATCGCAGTCCACCCACAACCAAATGTCAGATCGATTCCTTCGAATAACGGATGTGTTGCTTGAGGATATTGGAATTTCAATGCTGAAAGACGAATCGTTGTCATGCCCATTTGACTGTTCTCCGTGTTCTTTGGGGGCATGATACGGCTACTTCTTGGATGCTCAAGAATTACACTGCCGATCGAATGCACTACCCCCTTTTGTCTATGTGTGAGGATATTCCTGTGCGTTTCGATCTTCAGTTCTTCATTGCTTCAATTGGTCTCCGCCGATTCAATTCTTCTTGTGTTTATAGCAAAACATCTTGGTTTATGCAATAAAGTGATGTTCGGTCACACATACATAAAAGTCATACGCTACTGTTGGGACTGAGTCTATTGATCAAAAAAATCATATCGGGCTGTAAGGAATGGATACTCACCCCGTTCTTCACTATAGAGGGTTCTTTTAAACCGGATCGTTTGATGACGAAGGCTTAGTTCTAAAAACAACAAGAAAATACCGATATCGATCTGATTAAAATAATTGGCAACCATGGCGGGCATGATCGAACGTTGCCCCTTCACCCGATATACTTCAAGACCGGATTCTTTTGAAACCACTTTCCACGGTTGGCTATTACACGCACTCGGCGCATAGCGGATATCTTCTGCAAGCGATCGTCTTTCACTACCCTCCCATAATTTTTCTATCTGTTTACGCTTCGATTGTGCGTAATCACGCCTGAATGAACTTTCATCCTGTTTGGCTATTGCCAACATAATGACAAAATGCAGATTGTCGAATACCTTTTCCTTCGTTCTCCCCATGCCATACCAACAGACTCCGATATTTTGACCGGCAAGCCAAAGATCCAGTTGCTCTACCACATATCCGATGTTCTGTAAATAGTTTGGCTTCTTTTCGCTATACGCTAAGATACAGTATTCACCGCGCTTACATGTTGTCTCAGTTTTCGGAACGATCTTGAATTTAATACGTATGTCATCGATGAGCGCTATCAATTCAGAAAAGTGTTTTTCAATCCGCATGAGTTCAATTTCAGTCAACTCGTGACTCTCCGGAAATACGTGAAAGGATGTTCGTTTGCGTATCATCGGATATAAATCATCCATACGACCCTCCGTACCAATACAAATACAGAAGCTATTTTGGCCAATAATAAAGCCATATCCGAATGGTTTCTATTTTTTTTTCAGATATGGCTGTTCGTATCATTCAATGCCTTATGGCTTGTTCAGATTGATACTTACTCCAAACGAGCTCCTGAGTCAATCCTTATGGTAGGTTTGAGAACAAACAGATCATGCATATCAATTTTCCCTTCGCTACCAACGGTAGGCATACGCGTCATATCTGTTGATAAGAACACATCTGGAGTAAGCACGTGCCCAGAGGCATTACGGCTGGCTGCCCCGTCCCAAAAATAGTTATCCATTGAAACCAATGATGGCATCTCGCGGAAATTATCTCCGATTTGACCTTGCATGCTCAGAATATTGGTTACTTTGAAATACCTTTGCCCGTCTCCTTTGCCATATAGCGCAACATTGCTGCCAAGATTGCCGAACGATGTGCATGAGTCGATTATTATCGCTGGATTCGAGTTGCTTGTTATTCCAACAGCCCCGTTGGCATAAGCGATGCTATTTCGTAGTATATGTTCGACTGAAATGCCGTCACCGCCAAGTTTAAAGCCATTTCCGTCTCCGTTGCCCGATCCATCTGATAGCGAACCGTTTTTACATGCGACACACGAATCAATAAGAACGGCTCCGATCGGTCCCGAATCAATTTTTGTATACAAATCCCACCCATCATCAATATTACTGTATCCGATACAATGGGAAAACACATTGCCTTCCCCGCTGGTAAGCTTCGCAGCGAAACCATCCGCATTATTAGCCGCGGGATCACAGTTATCGAATGATACACATGATTCGATGCGATTGAATGACGGCCACTTGTCAGGCCCTTCGGTACTTGTCCCACTGATCTGGATACCGGTATCACCGCAACGATATGTCCTGATATTTCGGATTACATTGTGGTCTCCTGCGATTTGCAGACCTTTTATATTTCCTTGGGTATTGGTAATGTCAAATCCATCTATTTCCCACCAATCACCCCATAGCTGCATTCCCTGTGCGGTGCCGTTTCCAAAATCCAAAACCGGACGGCTGCCTGTGTCGGCACCCACCATCTTCGGCAGTCCCTGTTTGCCATCATTGCCGCGTTCTATCATCACCGTACGAGTTGGGTAGTAGGTTCCTTCTAATAAGACTACTTTCTGTCCGGGCATGACGTAATTGAGCGCTGATTGGAGATCCAGCGGACTGTTTCGGGAACCATTACCAAAAGGAGATCCGTTTGGACCTGCATAGAGGATCTGCCCGGGATAGGTAAGATGGATCGCTGTGAATTGGATGTTGAACGGTTGATAATTTTCCACATACTTGGCCAAGTCCCGATCATAGCGGGCGATCACTTGATTTTCTCCCGGTTTGTACTGTGCGTCGGGAGTAAAGGTAACTTGGTAATCGTTAATTCCTTTTTCTAGCGTTAAGTTCGCTTTATAATCTTCAAAAGCTGTAATCTTCGCATCATTGACCAATACCTTCCGATCAGAATCGATTACCTTCAATATTCCGTCGGCATTTGCGCTAAACACAAACGGATAAGAGGCATAAGAATAGGTCGAAGGAGAATCGACTTTTGCTTCCAACGGTATTAATTGCGGCGGTTCTGGCTCTGCCGGTAAATCAGTTTTCGCATCAGTTACGATAAAAGACACATCCCTTATCGTAGCATTGCAACCTCTGGCGACGGCACATCCGACATACACCCTATCTGGTTCGATTACCTGGAGCTTGTCGGTTCCGTAAAGGATATACTCAGTGATTGTCTCTTCTGTCGCATATGGTGTTTCAAATATCGCATGATATCCCGTGTTGGTTTTCTTAAGTTTTACAGTATAGACATCACCGCTCTTTACGAGGTCAGCTTGGTCGTAGCTGAATGCATGTGAAACACTTCTCCCGTTCTGAGCAATCATAGAATCACCTTGCCCTAGCATTTCTTTTGTAATCTGGGTAACGAAACGCGCCCCGAGCGTATCTTTACTCGTTTTCTTTACACCTCCGATTACTTCTTCGAATTTGGTAGCTATGATTCCAGCAGAATTCGTGTAATGATTTATAGAATTGATCCCATGTTGTCCAAGGCTATCCATTGCCAGTAACCCGAAACCTTCCTGTCCATCAGCTACAGGATTTATATAATCTATCTCAAATGTCGCTGTAAGTTCGAAATTCTCCGTATTCGGGTTGATTATCGTGTAATAATAGGAAATCCCGTCATGGAACGCTGTAAATTTTCCACCTTTCTGATCGGTTTGCATTGAATCGGGAAAGTATGAACATGAATAGAGTTTGAACTCCAAATTGTCACTGTCAATCATTACCATCCGATTCAAATCGGATGTAGTCGATTGACCGAAATAGGTGAAATTCCACGTACGTTCTTCATGCTGCCGAACCGTTTTTATGAATGGCAATGAAGAAACACGTTCGCCATTTCTTAGGGCGCAGACCACAATTTCATATCGTTCGTCGATGATCAATGAAGAAATAACGTATTCAGTTTCATGCAAATCGGTATGCTTCAACACGTTTGCATCATTTAGGTTTCGAATCTCCAATTCATATGATTGGGCTTCTTTTACCGGATTCCATGTAATACCAAGGGTTCCATTTCCACGATTCAACACTGCCACCACAGGCATTTCAAGCGGATATGTGAACTGATATGGCATTTGTTGTGAAACCACAGGATGTTGCTCGTCTTTCCTATAGCCAAACACTTGGAAAAGATAGGTTCCACTCTGATCGATCTCAAACTCAATTTTCTTGGTCAGGCGTTTTGATTTTCCGACAGGGCGAGTCTCTAGTTCTCGCCCCATAGCGTCCAGGATCTTCACAACAGCGCTGTCCGCACCTTCAGTCGACGTTTCTAAATCAAATGATATTGCAACACGCTTCAAATTATTTGCGTTCGCTTCGATTGATATGATCTTCGGCGGTTCAACTGATGCCCACGCAGGGCGCATCTCTTGGGCCACGACAGTCGTTGATATCAACAGAAGCATCAGAGCGAATAACACAAATCGATTTACTTTCATCATAGATTATTACTCTATAACGATCTGATAAATATTTATTCCACTGCTCTTAGAATAGATCGCATACGTACCCGGACCAGAAATCTGGGCTGTCACGATTCCTGCTTCAGTACCTGTATCGGGAGGAGCTGCCATGGTTGTCACTTCTGTCCCGCTCGCGTTAGCCAACACAAGGACCCTGGCATCTGTTTTGCTACTGCTGTTTAGATATACCGTCAATGTTGCTTTACCGGTTACTGTAAAATGGATTGAGCGATACTCTAGGGTTCCGCCCCCATTGAGTTTGATCCTTCCGTTGAATATTTCACCGTCAGAAGCGGTCCTTGGCTGATCTATCATCTCAATGGTGATACCCTTACCGTCGATTGCTTGGAAAACGAAGCCGTCAAACTCCTTTTTCGCAGTGATCGACATCCCTTCCAAATCATTTACTGATACATACTGCTTTGCATACAGCACCGACATTGAACAGACAAGCAATACCAATACGATACCAAGCGATTTTAAGTTTTTCATGTTGATGTCCCCCCCTTTTCATCAAGAAAAAATGAACTAACATTATGTATTAATTATAAATGTGGTTGGTTTGTGTTGCAAAATAAATGTATGGGACAAATCCGACCACTATTTGTACAATTACCGTACAAACCGATCAATGTGCACATGATGGTAATTATGCTCAGCTCCATGAATATTTCCGGATAATGAGTTGTTACGTCGATTCACACATAGCACATGCAACCATGTTCCGATCCGCTACTGTCTATTGACCATCTGAAACGAGATCGCAATGTAACTGATCGGCCAGTAAAGAACAACAATCCGAATATTTATTTGTTTTTACATTGTGATAGTTCATAGAATACATTACATTGATAACTCCAATTACATTTAAAGACATTACTATGGAGGCTTCTCATGAAGAAAGCGATGATTTTGCTTATTGTTGTTCTTGGTAGCTTTTCAATGCTCTCGTGCCAACTAGAAATCGATTTCGATGCATTGTATGGGAGTAATTGGGAATTTTCTAATGATTCACTATATTTCTTTTCAAGCGAGTATATGGAGCCGAACGCTATGGATTTTCATCTGGTTTTCCAATCCGGTGAAGATTATTACTCTTGCATTGGAAATGGAGTAATCGATGGTGATAAGATAATGGGCTCGTATGATTGCAATATAGTAGAAGACGAAGCAGGGCCAATAGCAACCGATCAAAACATCACCGTTATCATACGGATGTCAAATAATGACAAACTCACGGTGTATTGTGTTGGAGAAGGCCCTCTTGACGGGAAACATTTCATCAATGGTGAGAGAAAGATATCTCATAGATAATCATATTTTGACATTTCATCGTCATGGCCGCCATGACCAGAATCGAATGGCGGTCATGATTCTGCTCTTCGCACGATACTAACAGATGGATTACCCACATGATTCTTATGCTCTCATAATTATTGATCAGTTAAAATACATGTAAAACAAGCTGGTCTGGATAAATTCCATATATTTATCCAAGGTTATTTACAGAAATCTTATGATACTTCGTGGCATCAAGATATCATCGGTCAAAACAACAGCCTCGAATAATACTTTCACATAATGTGTAACATGTAATCGATTCAATTATTTTAATGTATTAAATCACATTTTACTTTGAAATGTGATGGATCTGAATTATTATGAAGCACTACTTAGAACTGGAGGCTATCGATGAAATAAGTATTCGTACTGCTCGTGATCTTGGTCGGTATCGTGTCCATGGCTTCATGCCAACTGGAAATCAATTTTGATGAATTGTATGGAAGTACCTGGATGTTTTCAGATGGTTCTACCCTGTACGTCACGCCAGAAGACAATAGCTTTCCGACAAATTTAGGATTTGATATTAGATTCACTGCAAATGACATTGAATATTTCTGTTATGGAGATGGGACGCATGTAGGTAATACCGTACATGGTGAATATGCCTATACGCATGATGATGTTTTTGGAGCAGATGAAATTGAAATCACCATTAAGTTCGAGCTCTCCAGAAACAATAAACTCACCATTACCCTAACCGGAGAAGGTCCTTTGAATGGCAGAGTATTTTCCGGCGGGGTTAGGCAGAGTCAATAAAGCTGAAAACCCCACGCTTTTGATACCAGTACTTCTCCTCTCTTTTCTTTGATTGTGCTATGATAGCATCATAGTACTTTTAGGAAGTTGCGTATGAAACGGATTATTATGGTGTGTTGCTTCGTACTTTTATTCATCGTGCCATCGTTTGCTCAGGCAACAGCGGAAGATCAACCGTATGGTTCACCAGTTGCTTCTGGAACGGTGCTTCTCGATGGTCAGCGAGTGCCTCTTAGGGGAACACCTTTGGTTACTTTAAAGAACACCTTTTCGAACCATGATTTCTCTACATTGCCATACGCTTCCCGATTGGACTTGTATGAACAATCCAAGGTTTCAATCACGTGGCCGGTTTTTAAGAATCTTATCTTCGGTTTCGGTAAAGGGTCACAAATCCAAAACGATATTTCTTCTGAACTTTTTGGGATTATCACCGATTGGGCAGGTTTCAGCATAGCGGGATTTGGTTTTGGTTTGTTCATCATAGATATGTTGTTCATCTTTCCATTTTATGCAACGGGCAATGAATCATATTCGATCGATTCAAGTGATCCGTTCGCAGCCATCTCACTGTATTCGATGCTTATCGGCGGCGGAACGGTGGTATTGGGAAGAATAGTCCAGACAATTTTACCGATAACATATGGGAACCGTTACAACAGGATCCTCCGTCAAGGGCTTCATCTTACAAAAGATCTCGAAGACACCATGACGCTTGAATTCTCAATCAAACCAAAACTCATTATAAATCACGATCTGCGAATGGGGATGCAGTTTGTAGGTACCATTAATTTATGATTCCCGGACATGGATTTGCACACTTGGGAAATAATGTAAATACAATTCAGTCAGTCATTTGCATCCTTCCATCCGTTCTCAGTGAATCATAGTTTCTTTGAATCGACGATACGTTTGTGAGCAGCTATATACAAGGGCTTCATGTTTTCATAAGCTCCTATGCGTACCGGTTTAAATAGAAATGCAACTGCCATGAATACGTTGAATAGTTGGTTTTTGATATCTTTTTGGGGGAAATCATACAATTTCCGAGCTTTATAGAATCGATGATCATCGCGGACAACACCACGCATGCCATAAATCAAATCACGGAAGATCTTCATCCCGCCGACCCCGAGAAAGTTGACACCTTTTTGATATTTCGCACGTGATGCACGATCAACGCGTCGTGCCATATCTGCTATCATTGCCTGCAATCTCGCGGAATCGGCAACTTCATCGCTGATGATTCCCATTGAATTTTCTCGTCCGACACGATCTTTGCCTTCTAGAAACTGTCGCACTTGCGGAACTTGCCCCAACGGACCGGACACCAAATAACAAGAATGTTTACCCATCATGCTCGTTCTGTGCCCGTTGGCAAAAGTCCTGTCGAGGAACAGTTTCCAAACAGGTTTCAAATAACGGCCTTCAATATTCATCGCATGCACCAACACATCGCAAGAGTTGACCAAATCTTGATAGAAAGTTTGGAACCCGTCGTTCCTGTCACACTCCCCCACCAATTCACATCGTAGGCATCCTTGGCAAGCTCCTTCGTATTGATATGTATTGATATCGATCACCTCAACATGGTTTGGATACGATGCCAAGAACACATCGATCATTTTTGAAAGATTACCGTCTTTTTGGTACTCATCGGTAAGCAATACTGTCTTGATATCTTTTTTTGGATTGTCGTCGGTAGTGATAATGGTAGGTTCGAATATTGGAATCGTACCTTGGACTATGGGCATGCTCTTTCGCGGAACCGGAATTTGATTGACACACGCCATATGAAATTCTTTCATGAAAAATCGCATGCTTTTTCTGAAGTCGGCATCTAACAAATCCTTATTGTCAACACTGAGCCCTTCTATGAATGACATGCCCGCATCTTCACATGTTCCCCTCAGCCATTCTTCGGCCAGATGATCATAATAATGGAAACAACTCATGACTGCCGTGGCATACTTACCTGAGAATACCGACAGTCTTCCTTTTTGTTTGATCAAGTCAAAAAAACGAACGAGTTGCCAAGGTACCAACATGGTATACACTGGCGTAGCCCATATGATCGCATCACTTTTTTCAATGGCCTCAATAGTTTCAGCCAACCAAGACTCATCGTAATCCATCATGGTTAGCCTTTCGCCCACATGTACAAGCGTATGTTCTACATTTTCCTCATGGACAAATAAATACTTGGCATACTGGAGAGAAAGACTGTATTCGCCCTTCGGGCTTGCATTGATGAGGACGAAGCGTGTTTGTTTCATTTTTAGAAGTCCCTTCTTGTTACGGTAATCTTTGTAGTTATGCACAGTGTACAGTATCAATAAATTTATAGTCAAATTAAATATGTAAAAAAAACAAAGAATGTGGCATTTTTAGTTAAAAAGCGTATATGAGGTACAACAAACAACATGTAAAGCGAACAAACGGGGATGCATTTGTGAGGAAGCGATAACTCATTGAATTTTCTCACCGGACATTCCGAAATATCATTTTAAATGATATGATTCCCTATAGTTCATGTTGAGGGAGAATACGATCCGATGCACCCAGTATTACTTTTCGCCGGCTTCTTCATCATTTCAATGGCACATAACTTACTAGGACCTCTGATTCCGAATATTATGGGATCGACTGATATGACATTGGCCGATTCAGGGTTGCTGATGAGCTTTCAACAAATCGGCTCTGTCATAGCAATTATCCTTTCGTTATCATTTTTTAAACATAAAAAACAACCTTCGGTACTAAAGATCGGATATTTATTTTTTATCCTGTCGCTCGGAGCGGTCGTACTCATCTCGGGAAAAGCCCTTCTTTATCTGCTCTATATCGTAATCGGTTTTGGAATATTTCTTATCGACAGTTCATCGAACGCCATTATCTCCAGTGAATATTTTGAAAAGCGAACCACGTATCTTCCTTTGCTCCATTTTTTCTTCAGCATGGGAGCAATCGCAACAGGATATATCATCCTGCCCTTCAAAGGTCCGCAATGGAGATGGGCTTACGGCATAACAGCGGCATTGATGGCACTGACCGCCATCGCCGGCATATC
The DNA here is from genome assembly GCA_012523305.1 of Spirochaetales bacterium. Classification (GTDB taxonomy): domain Bacteria; phylum Spirochaetota; class Spirochaetia; order Sphaerochaetales; family Sphaerochaetaceae; genus JAAYDK01. The sequence goes on along the minus strand of JAAYIV010000017.1, from coordinate 1,954 downwards.
ATGGTGTGCCCGCCATAAGAAAAACAATAAGGCTCAAGGGGTGACGAGCCCCGAACCGGCGAAGGTCCCGTCGATAACACCGATGTTGAAAGATCCGGCGTATGTGCTCTATGCAGTGCTGTTTACCTTCTACAACGGAAGCCTTGGACTTTTGGCAAATTGGATTCCGGTATATGTTGAATTGGAATTGCTGCAAAGCCCGACACTCGTAGGAGCGTCCCTGACTAGTTTTTGGGTCGGGATCGCGATAGCCCGCCTTAGCAATGGGCCGATACTCCACAAGGGTTTGGATCCTCTTAAGCTTTCAACCGCAGGATTAATCCTTTCAGGCATCTCGCTCAATATGGCTATGAATACCCATTCGGTCACGGCCTTTTTCATCCTCATCATCCTTTGCGGATTCTTTTCCGGTGCTGTGATTCCGATGTTTTTGGTTGTCACTCCCGCGTGGTATCCGAAAAATACCGCATTCATTTCTCTTTCCTACATCCTCACGGGCACGGCTGGAAGAATGTTGTTCCCATGGTTGGCAGGATACCTTGCATCACGGTCCTCTCTGAAATCTACCTTGAATATGAGCAGCTCCCTTTTTTATATAGGAGCTGCCTTGGTAATCGCAGTTCAGGTATTGTTGTATAAAAGGAAACGGACGACAAGTGCGTCATCAACTGAGAAATGATGGTTTGTCATGCTCTCTTTTGAGTTTTCTTCTCTCGTTTGTACTTGAAAGTCAACGAAGGAACATCCGTAAAGAGAAATTCCTTTGTCAACACTATCTTTTCACTGCAATATGCGAGAAATCCCGGATGCATGACCATGTTTTTATATATCCAGTTGCGTAGTATTGCATTGGAAAGCAGATTTTTAGCCTTTTCTCCAGCTTCATAGATATCAATGATTGGCCGTAATGTTTGCTCGTACGCTGAAACCGGCTTATTATTGATGATGGTTTCGGCGGCCATCCTGCCACTATACAGAGCTTGGTACACTCCTTCGCCGAATAACGGGTCTAGTAATGCGGCGGCATCACCTGCGAGCAGGATGTTATCTTTCGCAAGTCGGTGCAGATCATGCCGATAGGGTAAAAAGAATCCTTTCCTACTATCGGGTTCTACCTTCAATAGTTCGGCGAAACGTGTGTAAGCAACCAGCGCATCTTCTATCTTGAAATCACCTCCGATTCCAATGGAACAGTAAGAATAATCTGCATTGAAGCACCAGGCATATCCAGTTTCCTCCAATCCTAAAAACAAAGTCAGTCCGGTGGGTAGATGTTCGGGAACCTGTTCTTCGAAGACTCTTCCGATACAGAGTCGTTGGCGATTGTTTTTTTTACCGCTGATATATGCTCTAGTGATGCTGTTGGCTCCATCGGCTCCAATCAGATAGTCCGAGGTCACGCATCTGTGCGAACGAAGAGTCAACGTATGATTATCTTGAATAATAACCACAGGGTCATTCAAAATGGTCATGGCTCCGCTTTCACGGTATATCTCATACAATGCATTGTCCAACACCCTTCGATTAGTAAGGAAAAACGGTTGATCGGTTCGAATTGTCGTGGCTTTATCTCTATAACGGATAGTGATTGTCGTTTGCCGCGAGACGTACGCCGCCGATTCATCGATTCCCAATGCTCGCAGTTCGGCCATTGCCGGTTGCGTGAGAAGACCTCCACAGTATTTGAATCTCGGATGAGCAACCTTTTCAATGAGAACTACGTTCTTATTACTCCGTTGAAGATGAATCGCAGCAGATAATCCTGCAGGACCACTGCCAATCACCGCTACATCATAATCCATTTTCGATTCCTCGATACTGTGTGCGCTTAACACATCATGAAATACATTATCGCATAGAAAATAGACTGCCAGTATGAAAAAATGGCATATCATATCTTCTTCGGTGTTGTCTTTAATCCTGCGGAGCAAAGAGGGATAACAGCTTGCAAAGG
>JAAYIV010000099.1 GCA_012523305.1 Spirochaetales bacterium | reverse complement strand
TCTCGGGCATCGTTCGATTGGTTTCATCGGACCCACGAAGAAAAAACATCGTGTGTTTAACGAGCATCGGTATGAAGGATTCCTAGATGCCATGAAAAACCATGGTCTCGCGGTGAATCCCGATTATGTGGTTGAAACCATGCTTACCGCCTCGGATGGGTATGAAAGCATGCAAGTGTTGATCAAGAGGAACCATATGCCTACGGCAGTGTTTTGCGGTAATGATACTGTCGCTCTCGGGGTGATGAAAGCTCTCGACGAGCACCAGATACGGATTCCTGAAGATATCTCGATTGTAGGGTTTGACAATATCGAAACGGTCCGTTATCTGAAGCCGGCGCTTACCACCATCGACATACCGAAGCAAGAACTGGGACGCTTGGCGGTGAAAGTGTTGCTTGATCGAATCGAAAGCAAACGTGAATACTCAATTAAGGTCAATCTGCCATTTACATTAATTGTTCGAGAGAGTTGCAGGGCTATCGGTAATGAATGAGCGTATAGGAATCATAAACGGGAACGTGTTATCGGACGGCGAATTTGTCACGCGAGATATCCTTATTGAAAACGACAAGATAGTTGAAATTGCTTCTTCAATCGATCATGACAAGGCCGATAGCATCATCGACGCTTCGGATCTGACCGTCATGCCTGGATTTGTCGATATCCATACCCACGGTGCGGTCCGTGTCGATTACAATCATGCTACCAGCCGGGAGCTACATGCTGTCAATGATTTTTTCTCATCGCACGGAGTCACGGCATATCTTCCGACCGTGATGACCGATACGGTACAAACGATGAAACGGCAGCTTGCCATTATCGCCGGAAGTGAAATAAAGCAGATCGCAGGTATTCATCTCGAAGGCCCGTTCCTGTGTAAGAAATATAAGGGAGCGATGCCTGAAGAACTGCTTCAGCCATTCAACCTGGATTTATTTCTTGAATTGAATGAAGCTGCCAGGCAACGGATCAAAGTTGTCACTGTTGCTCCGGAACTTCCCGGTGCGGTAGATTTTATCGAAGCGGTCAGCGCATTGGGCGTGAAGGTCTCGCTTGGTCACAGCTCGGCAAGTTACGAACAGGCCATGGCCGCAATCGAAGCGGGGGCTGTCGGTACGACCCATATCATGAACGCCATGAAATTGCTTCATATGCATGATCCGGCGATCTTGAGCGCCGCTCTCGAATCCGATGTCTATGCTGAGATGATCTGTGATGGAATTCACTTACACCCGCCGATCGTACGATTACTGTTGAAAATCAAATCGATGGACAGGATGATCGCGGTGACAGACAGCATCATGGCCACCGGCTGTCCCGATGGGAAGTATATCCTTGGGGTCAACGATATCGTAGTAGAATATGGTGACGCGAAAGTCATCGCTAGCGGAGCGCGGGCAGGCAGTACGCTTACGATGGACAGGGCATTGCGCAACATCATGGATTTTACCGGGTTGCCACTGAAAAAAACCAACAATCTGGTAAGCCAAAATGCTCTGCGGATGTTGGGTCTTGAACAATTGACAGGTACGATAGAGAAGGGTAAACGAGCGGATTTGGTATTGATGGACTCGAGTAATAACGTACGGTATACGATCGCTGCTGGAAAAGTAGTGTTTTCTGGAGAACATGATGAAGCGTAAGCTATTGATAGTACACGGGGGCGCCCCGACCGCTGTTATCAACGCATCGTTGTACGGAGCAGTAAAAGAAGCTCTTGATTCGCAAGAATTTTCCCATGTGTATGGAGCTCGTGGCGGTACTGAAGGGATAATCAATGCGGATTTCATCGAATTGGGAAGACTTGATGCCTCTACATTGGAAAAACTTCCATTCACTCCTGCTTCTGCTATCGGCACATCTCGATTTTCGGTTCGTTTTGAAGGATATGAACAAATGGTCCGTATCTTGATCGAACACGGGATTACCGACGTCTTGTTCAATGGCGGAAACGGCTCTATGGACACGTGCGGAAAGCTAGCCGGGGCAATGGCTTCGGATCCGAAAGCCAAGACCATCAGGGTCGCAGGAATTCCGAAGACGATTGATAACGATATCGCCATCACCGATCATGCTCCCGGATTTGGTAGCGCTGCCCGCTACCTTGCCGCATCCATTCGTGAACTCGCTCGAGACATCGCCTCGCTCCCGATACATGTATGCATCGTCGAAAGCATGGGCCGGAATGCCGGATGGCTTACTGCCGCTGCCATGCTGGCAAAAGAATCTGAAACGGAATATGGTCCCCATTTGATTTACGTGCCCGAAGTACCTTTCGATGAAGAGCGGTTCTTGGACGAAGCCGCTTCGTTATATAAAAAATTTGGCGGAGTGTTGGTCGTAGCTAGCGAAGGCTTGCGTGATAAGGATGGCAATCCCATTGTCGAGCCGATTTTCAAGGTCGGTCGCTCAGTCTATTACGGTGATGTGTCGGCCCATCTGAGCAATATGGTGATAAAAAGACTCGGGATTAAAGCCCGGAGTGAAAAACCCGGGGTATTAGGTCGTTGTTCGATCGCCCATCAGTCGGACATTGACCGGGAAGAAGCCATCATTGCCGGTCGTGAAGCGGTAACAGCAGTACTTCAGGGACATACCGAGGTGATGGTCGGTTTCAAGCGTCTTTCGTCTGTTCCCTATCGGTGCGAACCGTTTCTCATCCCGATCGAAGATGTCATGCTGCATGAGAAAACCTTACCATTGGAATATGTGGAAACCGAACACGCGTGGATAAGTGAAACATATGAGCGATGGTGCCGTCCACTGATCGGTCGGGCATTGCCTGACTACGCTCAATTGAAATAGTCTGGATTTGGCTACGTCTTGTACGAACCTCTTTGAACACTTATGTTAGTTCCAATCTATGGATTTTTTAGTTTTGACAAGAATTACACTACATCGAGCTATTACTGTTGCTAATAACATGAGTAATTACACTCTGCTCGACGCGATGTATCTGTCGTATGGTAGATGAGACAAGAATACCGTGCATGGATGCACACGTGTTTGAGAGAGGTCGAATCTCACCGGGGAATCGAACGGAGGTCGGAAGATGGAAAAAGAAAGTAAGGATACCATGACTAGCAGAGAGCGAATGAAAATCACCCTTTCACACAAGGAAGCGGATCGCGTGCCTTGTCATATGAACGCGACATTACAGGTTGTCGTCAAACTCAAACAGGCGTTGGGCGTAACGACCGACCGTCAATTACTCGATGCATTACATATAGACACCTTCGACATGCGCGGAATAACAATCCGCGATGGTATCATGCCCGAGTATGTGGGCGAGAATCATCCGACAATGGATGCATCCTGGAAGGGAAACATCATCCCTTTATGGGGAATTGCCGAGGAAGAATCAATCACTGAATTCACGACGATCATGAATCAAACTTCATATCCCTTGAAAGACGCAAAGACCTTAAAGGAGTTGAAAGCATATCGGTGGCCCGATCCCGATTGGTTTGACTATCACAATGTGCGCGAACGAATCGCTCCTTGGGCGGATCGTTCGATTATTCTCACCGGCGCATCGGTGTTCCAGCATCCTTCGTACGTACGAAGCATGGAAATTTTGATGATGGATCTTATCCTGGAACCAGCGATGGCTGATTATATCTTTGATCGGTTTACCGAATTCTATCTTGAGTTTTTTACCAGGATTCTGAAAGCAGCCGGAGATCTGATCGATTGTATCGCGTTGGCTGATGATCTTGGCACGCAAAACAGCCTTATGATCAGCCCTGACTTGTTTAAGACGTTCGTTAAGCCACGTATCAAGAGATTCGCAAACTTGGCCCACAGCTCAGGGTGTGCTTTAATTCTTCATACCGACGGAAATATCCTCTCGATCATTCCGGATATCATTGATGCCGGCGTGGATGTCCTTGACCCCCTGCAACCAGAAGCAGAACAGATGTGTCCGTATTCGATCAAGAAGGAGTTTGGCAAAGAACTCGTGCTTCGGGGAGGAATCAGTACCCAACAGACTCTTTCAAAAGGTTCTGTCGAAGAGGTACGGGATGAAGTTCGGCGAACCATCTCTCAAATGGCTTATGATGGAGGATATATTCTAGCACCAGGCCATCCGGTGCTCCAAAATGATATTCCTACGGACAATATCATCGCTATGTATGATGCGGCGATAGAATTCGGCTCGTATTTATAGCGCCAGAGTTTAATTATCTTCTTAATTGCATCATATTGTTTGTGCCTCAATCGAAGGGCAGTGTGAGTGGGTTGATTACATGAGCATCCCACAACCTCTTTCTTAACACATCGGTGTCGACGGTCTTGAATGATTTGGTTGTTGAAAATAATGCAGCGGCCGTACCGGCTGCCTGCCCCATTTGCATACATGGTCCCATGATCCTCACGGGTCCCAATACTTCTCGATCACATCCAATGCATCTACCGGCTACGATCAGGTTGTCTACTTTTTGTGGTATCAGACTTCTGTATGGGATTTGGATCACGATATGTTTCCGCTTTGCATTTGGTCGTTTTGCATCTCCCATCATCGGATCATAGCTAGGTTTCAGAGGATCAGGCAAATCAAAATTATAGGTGGTCGCCGCGATGCAATCATCGTATGATGCTCCGTTGAGGGCATCAGAAAGCTTTATATTGTGTACCGATGAGATTCTTCTCGATTCTCGGATGCCTATCCAGTCATAAATAGTTCGAATCCTTGCGTTTGCAAATCCGGGGAAATGTTGCTTCATGATGGCAAATAGTTTGATATTTTGCCTCCTGCCTTCAGTAAGTGCCTTAGAACGTGACATTTCGCTTGTTCCGTCCACACCGATCTGCCGGACAGTATTGATCAAGAACACATCTTTTTCGACTAATTGCATGGAAACAAAGATTTCAAATAAAAAAGGCCACGAACCTTCGCTTTTCAGACGTTCGATAATTTCAACAAGCTTCGGGGATTGGTGCTCGTTTTGATAGGTGACCAAATCATGTCCGTCAACATTGTCGACTACCATGATTACCGAAGCCGGGGTGGTAAGACCATCTTCCTTGCGTCCTTTTTCGAACGGAACATTGCACAGGCTTGCCAGGTCGCCATCGCCGGTACAATCGGCAAAACATCGTGCCGATAGCGAGACGAACCCATCTTTGTTGTGGACTATGATCGATTCGATAGTCGATTGATCCATTATCACGTCTGTCAGGGTTGAAAAGTAGTAGATGCGTACTCCCGCTGACAACAGCATGTCTTCCATCCTGGTTTTGATCCCGATAGGATCGCAATGGATGCCCGACGCCATCCTAGGATACCATCCGAAAGGATTGAAGCTCATGTCAATCGTATTTGGTTCCACGGCGTAGCCATCGGCTATGAGACTGTCGGTGAATTCATCGAAAATACCGCCGATCACCCTCACATGCTCCCTGGTGGCTTCATTAAGTTTCCGCCCTCCGAGAAACACATGGATTCCTCCCGAAGTCGATACTCCTCCAAGACATCCCATCTGTTCGACTACCGCGGTCTTCAGACCTTGCCGGGCAGCACTCAGAGCGGATGCAAATCCTGCCGGACCTCCTCCGCACACGACAAAATCATATTGGTCGTTCCGTGTGATTGTGATGTTGTGTTTCATGAAACCCTCCGATAAGTCAGATAAATAAAATAGTCAACTATATTAATAATCGATGTGATAAGAAATATCATATCTTATTAATCATCATATTACAAACTAATTATTGGTAAAATAAAATCTGACTAAAATATTAAAGATGACTAAAATATTTCTTGACTATTACTGTGTGGCGATACATGATACTACCATGAGACGTTCAGAAATCATTAAAGCTGATGTGCTTAAGCTTATCCGGACCCTGGAAAAGGGTAGCGCGCTTCCTTCGCGAACCGCTTTGTGCGATTTGCTAAAAACAAACAGGGTGGTCTTGGATCAGGCAATCCGGATGTTAGTTGAAGAAGGTATCCTGATAGCAAAGAAGGGTAGCGGGACGTACGTGGCCAACCTCATCCCCACTGTCCGCAGCTGGGGAGTAATCGTTCCTGATGTGGCTGATCCGATCTATGCGGCATTGGTTCGCGGTATCGAGGATGTCGCGCATCGGCTCGGCAGAAGCATCATCGTATGTAATTCCGATTTTGACATTTCGAAGCAAGCTGATTATATCGATAGATTGATTGGCCATGCCGTCGATGGATTCGTTATCGTACCGGTGTTGCAGTCGGATTTGAAAGAAAATTACCGTATGTTTATGAAATTGCGCCATTTGGCTACTCCGTATGTGTTTTGCAACCGTCTTATCGATGGCATCGATGCTCCCGCTGTCTTGTCAAATGACTTTTATGGTGGTTATATCGCGACTAAACATCTGCTCCGAAATGGGTACGAGCGCATCGCATATCTCGCACCGATCACCTATAAGGGGAGTATCGATCGTTGCCAGGGGTATATCACGGCATTGCAGGAAGCCAGGATGACCGAAGACAGAACTTTGATCGTAATGGATGAACCGACTGAAAACGAGCATGGCGATCAAAGAATCGCCAGACTTATAAGCGAATATCATGTCGATGCATTTTTCTGTTTCAATGATGCGTTGGCCAATAAAGTACTTGATATTTCGTTCGAGTTGAATCATCCGGTAGGAATTGTCGGATACAATGATTCGATACTGTGCGAGCAAGCAAGCACCAAATTGACTTCGGTGCGTTATCGTAGCCAGGAAATTGGATCGGCTGCGGCTAATTTGTTATCTGAGATCCTACAAACGGGCTTCTCTGGTTCGTATCGCCTCTTTTCGTACCTTCCCGAGCTGATCGTACGTCAAAGCAGTCTCCCAATGAGAGCACGGAGTGTATAATGGTACAGATAAGAACTGCCGATCGTATCGGAACACACGATGTCATCGTATGCGGCGGAGGACCTGCCGGGATTGTTGCCGCTCTCGCTGCCGCACGTAATGGAGCCGATACCGCGATCATAGAACAGTATGGATTTTTTGGAGGTACGGCCTCCGGGTGTCTTGTGAATCCGATCAGTAAATTTAAAAAGAACGGCACACAAGTCGTGGGCGGCATCGCCTGGGAATTTGTTGAAAACATGGCAAAACATGGCGGCGCATTGTTGGATTACCCCAATGGTAACGTTCCGTTCGATCCCGAGATATACAAATGGGTAGCCCAAAAGATGCTTGGCGATGCTCATGTGCACATGTATCTGCATAGTACGGCCGTGGATTGCGAGATGGATGGACATGGTGCAATCAAAACCTTGGTCATACATTCGAAAGCAGGATTTCGGACACTGAACGCCGGATGCTTCGTCGACGCGACCGGCGATGCGCTGCTCGCAAGGCTGACGAACATACCTATGCAGGAGTATGATGTTTCTTCGCTCCAACCCGCATCACTTTGTTTCATCATCGACGGGATTGAACCGCAGTTGCCGGAACCCGTGCATCCGCGTCTTGATGACACCCGTTATTACAACAAGCGTCTTCACGACTTGTTGGAACATCTCAAGAGTGAAGGTGGGGAAGTTCCGAATTTTGGGGGACCTTGGTTCTGTTCGATCGTCTCGGGTACGGCATTGAGTGTTAATATCACACGTGGAGCGATCGATCCATTTGACATCGAGTCTTTGACAAAAGGTGAGTGCGATTTACGCAATGATATGCATCGTCTGGTAGAGCTCTTGAAGGCAAATTCTCCTGAATTTCGACATTCCAGGATCGTACAATCGGGAATACAAGCCGGGATACGGGAATCACAACGAATCAGGGGTGTTCACGTACTGACTGGTGAAGAGTATGTTAAGGGAAAAGCATTTTTCGATACCATAGCTCTCGGTGCCCACCCTGTGGATATCCATCGGAGTCGTGATGCAGGACAAGATGTTCAATTCCTGAACACCTGCGGGAAAGTTCCGTATCGATCGCTTGTATCGGCTGAATGTTCCAACCTTATCGTCGCAGGGCGCTGCATCTCGGCCGACCGATATGCTTCAGCTTCGATACGAGTTCAAGCGACTGCCATGGCCACAGGTGAGGCCGCAGGGACTAGCGCAAGCCTATGCGTTGCACATAACAAAGCGGTCCATGATGTTGATGTCCGTCAATTGCAAATGGTATTGAAACATCGCAAAGCAATTCTCGAGATGTGACCGGATGTGAACAATAGTGTAAAGCGAGTCATCGGTAGGAGTTGTCTTTCGCTTTGTGATCTGATATATGGTGCATTCCATAGCTGGAATGTTCTTCAATGAACCTTAAAAGTGAAATATA
>JAAYIV010000098.1 GCA_012523305.1 Spirochaetales bacterium | reverse complement strand
ATTAATCTTATACATAAAAAAACTTCATATCATCTTGCAGATATGTAAATCTTGCTAATCCTTGCTGTAAGGATATGTTACCCTTAATTCGGAGTATTAACAATCATTTTATACTGATAAAGGATTCAATTACGATTAATGTGGATTATCGTCACAACAATTGCCGGAGTACATTATCGGTATCGCATAACGTATCATAAATAATGATTGTCGAATTCACAATTTTCACGATACATCCTTTCATAATCAGAGCGAAAAAGATCATCGACAATAAAAGAGCTTCCTATGCTTACAAAGCAATTATGTATTGTTTCAGCTATCCTTACGAAGGCGGGAATTTACTTTGGCAATCCGAGCAAACAAGAATAACAAGCCAATGAGCAACATCGGACCGATCAAACTTAGATAGGCCAACCAATGTTCGGAAGCTTTAGTCATGAATATGTAAAGCGCAGAGAGTATGATGGTTCCCACAACCCCGATCCATTCCCATCTCCAAGCTAATATGAGAATGCCGATGAGCAGATATACGGGGATCAGATGCACAAGAAAACCAGTTATAGCCCGGCCAAACGGGACATCCGGAGAAAACACATCAAACGCAAACACACTTACAAACAGCGCGAATAGAATACACAATATTCTTGGTGCCCAAAATAGTAATTTTTTTCTTACTTGTTTCATTGCCAACACCTCTGTTAAACCGGTCATTATTGATTAAGTATCGACGCCATTTCAATCATTTTTATTAATTCAGCCCTATAACCATCGATATCTGTACCTTTAGACTCAATTGCTCTCTGCATCGCGGTATCATATGAAGCTGTGCCCTTATAAGGGCTATCCCTGAGCAGCATCCCGAATTCAATCACGGCTGTAGCAAATTTATAGTCAATCGATACTTCTTCATAACTTGATTGGATTTCAGATTGATTGACCATCTTGCTCACCAGGATACTTTCGCCATTTGGCGTTTTGGGATCTTTGTAACGAAGCTTGAACTGGAATAAATCACTGGATGGAACGATAGTTGACTGTTGGAATACCAAAGGATCGGAATGGGATTTTTTCTCATCCGCCGTTCCTGTTGTTACCAGTTCATAAAACGCGGTGACCGTATGGCCGCTTCCCATTTCTCCGGCATCTTTTGTATCGTCATTGAAATCCTCACGTGCCAGTTTTCTATTTTCATACCCGATAAGTCGATATTCTTGAACAAAGGAAGGATTGAATTCAATCTGGATTTTTACATCCTTGGCAACAGTAAAGAGATTCCCCCATATTTCCTTGCCCAACACCTTCTTCGCTTCGAGAAGGTAATCGATATAAGCATAATTCCCATTGCCTTTGTCAGCAAGAATTTCCATGCGGTTATCTTTATAATTTCCCATCCCGAAACCAAGGACGGTCAAGTATATATCATCTTTACGTTTTTCTTCGATAAGACGTTCAAGTTCGCTGGTGGAACTCGTTCCCACGTTGAAATCTCCATCGGTACAGAGAATGATACGGTTATTACCACCTGCTATGAAGTTCATTTTTGCGATGTCATATGCAAGTTGTATTCCCGCTCCGCCAGCGGTGGAACCATCAGCATCAAGATGATCGAATGCATCGATAATGCGATCTTTTTCGGAACCTGAAGTAGCATCGAGGATCAGGCCGGTCGTGCCTGCATACGCAACGACCGACACCTTATCTTCCGGACGCAATTGATTTATAAGTATTTTCAAACTCTGTTTGACCAATGGCAACTTATTATCATCAGACATCGATCCTGAAGTGTCGAGCAAGAATACCAAATTGGATGGAGGAATATCTGATAAATCTATTTCCTTTGCCTTCAATGCTATCCTGAGTAATTGATTGTTTGGATTCCAAGGGGCAGGAGCCATGGTAAAATCAAAACTGATCGGATCTTCATTTTCCGGTTGATTATAATCATAAGAAAAATAATTGACCATTTCTTCAATCCGAACAGCATCTTTTAACGGTAACTCGTATTCATTTAACAGAAATCGCCTCACATTGGCATAACTAGCGGTATCAACATCGATTGAAAAAGTAGAAACTGGATTGTCAAGCACAGGTAGAAATGGGTTGTCCACTATCCGAGAATATTCCTCTGTTGAAAAGCTTTCCTCTTGATAGGTTCGGGCATAATCGATTTCAACTTCTGCTTCATAACTTGCGGGCATCGCGGCGGCCATTGCGTATGCTTCCGATGCTTTTGTTTCTGGTATCGCATATTGATTTGCCCTGGCATTGAAACATCCTAAGGCAAACAACATAACCAAAGATACAATAAAGATTACACTGAAACTGACAGAAATCATTCGACATATTCTCATGCTTGGCACTCCTATCATTACAGTATGACAAACTGGAAGACCGTAAGTGACGAACATTATGTAGATAATTTCTAGTAAATGTCACAATTTATGAAAATAATACTCTCATCACATTCCATTGTACATATATTGATTGCACAATTGTGACTTTTCAAGTGGAATCGGAACAATGAATGTGCTTCCATCAGTTCGATGTTCACCGTTGAACCAGTCACTTTGAACAATATTTTATTGTTGGAATCATATAATGTAATTATGAGTGCGCCGGTGATACGTTCGTAGACAATCCGATCCATGGATCCCTGACGCGGAACCATCAAACGGGAGAAGCCCTGTTGTGCCTCAAATTCAAACCGGTTTTTCTCTTGGGTTACTATCTTCAGAGCATTCCCGAGCATTTGTTTGTCGTAATGGGTCTTGGATGTGGGACATTCGGGTGAAAAAAACGAAACTCCAAACGATTATCAATGTATGTCAATGATTATTCAAAGCTTTCACTATAAAGCAAATAAATTAAGATATGTATGGTTAAATGAATCTATGGTAAGATTGATTACGGAGTGAAATCGTGAAGCGAGTCGTGATTGTCGAAGATGAGAAATTAGTATTGCTCGGAATTGAATCACTTTTCGTCGCTAATTCCGAATATCAAATAGTGGGGAGTTTTACGCGGGCTTCGGCAGCGCTGGCCGAGTTGCCGACTCTGGATCCGGATATAATTGTAACCGATATTAAAATGCCTGGTATGGACGGCTTGGAATTTCTGCAGCACCTCCAAGAGCATCACATACGTGCAAAGATTATCATACTAAGTTGTTTGGAAGATTTCGCAATAGTTTCTAAAGCGTTCAAGTTAGGTGCGGTCGATTATGTGTTAAAACATGAGTTGAACGAACAGGAACTGTTTAGAATTCTGGACGGGATACCAATTGAACAGCCAATGATGAGCGAAAGTGAAATAGTCCACGAACCTTGGAACGAACTGTGCCGTTTCTCAGATCGTCTTGAAAAGGGTGAAGATATAGTACCGCACATAGAAAAACCATTGGTATGTTTACTTGTTTGCAAGAAAAAATATGCTGATAATCATGTTCCTATGAAAACAAACATAGATACAGTGTGGACTATGCGTTTTGTCCATCGGTTACTCACACAGTTACATTTAGGAGCGGTATTCTTCGAGGATACGGGTAAATTGGTACTTGTGATCGATGGGAGCGAGAAACAGAACGAAGAACGAAAAAGGTTTTTCAATCAATTGATTCTTCAGCTTAAGCAATACATAAACAGCCCGGTGGTTATTTTACGAGGTATTGAATTTGAACATAGCTCTATCGCTGAGCAATGGGCTTATCTGTTGAGTATGCATGATGTGGCGTTCTATGTGGATTCGACCCGAATTACGGTTGGTAAGCGTAGTTGTCTGCCTAATTTGCACGAAAAAATTGAACTTCCTGACCCGATATTATTATTACAGCCCGAAACTCTCGTGCAATGGAACCAACACATGGTTGAGTATTTTAAATATGTTCAAGGTGTGTTCATGGACAGTTCTCAACTTTGTATGAATTTGATTGTGTATTGGCATCAAGTAAAACAACTAGTAAAGGATGCGTACGGTGAAAACGGAGTTGAAATGTTATCTAATCCGTCCGTTTATGAATATCTGAAAGAATTCGATGATTTTTACCACTTACATCAATGGTATATGACGGAACTACCAAAAAAAATTCGGCGGATTCATAACATCTCTGGCCATAGCCGAAAAATAATGAGGATAAAATTATATGTCCTGGAGCACTATAATGAACATATCTCATTGCAGGATATCGGTCAAATATTGCATGCGAACAGCAATTATCTTTGTAGCTTATTCAAAAAAGAGGTAAAGAAAGGATTTATCGAATATCTGAACTCTATCCGAATTGATAAAGCTAAATCATTATTGATGCAAGATGCTGTCACCGTAGAAGAAATCAGTGTGCAGGTCGGATTTACTAGTCCGAGCCATTTCTCAAAAATTTTTAAACGAATCACAGGGCAAACAGTAAGCGAGTTCCGTGCCAAGCATGCCTGTAAACCGAATATTGAGCAGGAAATCTGAAGATGAAGCGTGGTGTGTGAACAAATAATTATTTTTGGGGTATCAATCTGGATTTAGTGCATGAAGGACATAATAATAGACATGGATTTCCATAAACCATTGCATCAAGCTTAACATACATAAAACCAAAGGAGGTTTTACATGAAAAAGACAATGGTTTTTTTTATTGTGTGCCTACTAGCTGTCGGGGTACTCTTCTCGGCAGGACAGAAGGTAGTTCAGGATGGCGAGCCGGTGGTCCTGAGCATCTGGGAGCATACTCCACAATTTGAACTTCCTCTCCGTAATACACTTGAACGCTTCATGGAACTAAATCCTGCTATTAAAGTGGAATATGAGATTAAAACTCCGGATAACTACCTTTCATTATTGACCACGGCTATTCAAGCTGGTGAGGCACCTGATTTATTCTGGCATCATGGTACAGCAACTACTGATATGGCTAATTTGACCAGACAAGGAGCTTTAATGGACCTCACCGATCATATCGATGTGAGCAAGTACTCTCAAATGTCTCGTGACAAGGTTACATGGGAAGGCCGTGTGTATCAGACACCTGCCGCAACAATCGATACCCGTGCAGCATTCTACAACAAAGACCTTTTCGAAAAACATGGGTGGAGTATTCCAAAAACATTTAGCGAGTTCGAAGACCTGTTAGGTAAGATCAAGGCTGCTGGTTATATTCCGTTGAGTCTGGCTGGTCGTGACAACTGGAATATTCTATTCTTATTTGAGCCGATTTTAGCGGCGATGTATCCTGATTGGATTATTGATGCGGCAGTAGGGAAAGCAAGGATAGATGATCCGCGAGTAATCTCAGCAATGAATAAGATGATCGAATGGGCCCAAAAAGGATATTACGGCGAACACTTTCTTGGTGTTGACGAAGCCGGTCAGTATCTAAGTTTTTCGCGTGGCCAGGCTGCAATGACCGTAGCGGGATCATGGACTACCACAACATTGATCAACAACAATCCTGAGATGAAAATTGGAGCTTTTCAAATTCCTACGCAAGATGGTCAAAAACCGATTGTCCTGACCTATGCAGCAGGCTTCTCGGTATACTCAAAAACAAAACATTCTGAAGAAGCTTTGAAACTTGCCAACTATCTCACTTCAATTGAATCACAACAAATTTGGGTTGATGGCCTGGGTGCTATCGCAGGGTTGGCCGGAGTAAATTCCGGAAGTGATCTAGCGAATGAGATTGCTGATGCCAATCTTGAGTTAGAAAGTTTTTACAACATCATGGTGTTGTATCATGCTGAAGGAGAATCTCCTACAAAAGTGTGGGAGGAAGATAATCCGAAATTGTTTACCGGTATGGTCGTGCCTGAGACATTCGTGAAAACTCTTGATTCGATGATGGATTATCCAGGTCTCTAGGTTAAGAAAACGATGGGTGCATGTGGTGAATTTACTCATGCAAGTCAATAGGATGGCGTCCAACCAACAGGTTGGGCGCTATGACCGAAAACAGTTGGAGTTATGACTAAATCAAAAGCATATATTGGTTTCATCACCCCTGGTTTTATTCTCTATAGTCTTTTCATGATTGTGCCGCTCGGGTTTGCGATTTATTATAGCTTTTTCAATTGGTCTGGTTTGGGAAGCATGGAATGTATCGGACTGGAAAATTTCAAACGTATATTTTTTGATCCTCGCATGTCAAGGATTTTCAATAATGCTCTGGGGAACAATTTCCGTTATATGGCAATAGCAGTATTTGTATTCATTCCGCTTCAAATATTGATGGCATATCTCATCCACATAAAGATTCATGGCCACAACCTTTTCAGATTGATGATATTCTTGCCATATGTAATTAGTCCGTCAATTATCGGTTTTTTTGCATTATTGGTATTCGATCCCAATATAGGTATTCTCAATAATGTTCTATTAGGCATAGGATTAAATCAGTTAGTTAGTTCTTGGTTTGGTAATCCTTCAATTGCATTTTATCTGTTGGTCGTGGTAATCGGATGGAATGGGATCGGGGTAGGGATGGTAATAATATTGGCCAATATGAAAAACATCCCACAAGATGTTGTCGAAGCCTCTATCATCGATGGTGCTTCCGTATGGCAACGATTCTGGCTTGTTGAACTGCCATTTCTAGAACCTTCAATCATCAATGTCGTTGTTCTCAGCTCTATTTTTGCTCTTACCCAATTCGATATTCCATTTATCGTAGGTGGGCTGAATGGCGGTGTAAATGGAAAACTTGATTTTCTTAACCTGATGTTTTTCAGATATACCTTCGGTGATGCCTATTTTGGAGAGACAGCATTGGGATTCGGGGCAGCGATCAGTGTTGTCGTGTTCACAATAATCTTGTGTATTGCAATATTGCAGAAATTAGTATTCAGCCGTTTGTTCAAACGGTGATATAAAGGCTAAAGGTGCAGATGTATAAGAAAAAACAAGGCCTAGGCGGATGGATTGCCACAATCTTACTTACGTTGTACTGCCTGATTGCAGTAATTCTTATTGGCAACATGATCATCTCATCTTTCAAGACGAAACATGATTTATTGTTCAATACGTTTGGGTTCCCCAAAGAATTTTCCATAGAGAATTATCAGCAGGTTCTGATTAAGGATTCATTATATCGCAATTTCATCAATAGTATTTTTCTTACCGTAGCTTCAATTCTTTCACTTGTTTTCGTTTCTTCTATGACAGCGTATGGACTTGCTCGTTACCGTTTCAAAGGCAGGCAATCACTCGAAGTATATTTTTTATTAGGATTGATGTTCCCTATACAGATAGCAATCCTCCCTTTGTTTGTGATCATGCGAACATTTTCTTTGACGAATACATTTATAGGAATGATAATGCTTTACACTGCGAACATGTCGTTTTCATTATTTATTTTCACCCAATTCTTTAAGGAGTTGCCATCCGCCTTGCATGAGAGTGCCATTATCGATGGAGCTGGAGAATTCACAATATATCTGCAAATCATGATGCCAATTTCCAAACCGGTGATTTTTACCGTCATGACAGTTAGCTTTGTACAGATATGGAATGATTTCTATTTGCCGTTAGTGTTCCTGGCCAAACGATCTCTTCATACGCTTACGCTAGCAATCTACCAATATTTAGCTAATTTCTTAGCTTATTGGAACTATGTTTTTGCCGCAGCGACCTTAGCCTTAATTCCTGTTATCATCGTATTCTTAATATTCTCGGATCAAATCATATCCGGTTTGGCTGCAGGGTCAATCAAGGAGTGAACCGTCATGGAGACACGAAGGACATCAACATCTAAAGAATTATTTTCCCCTACATGTCTCAGGTGCGAATTATCGGAAACCCCTTTATGGATCGATATGCCGCATCCTAGATTTTCATGGTGCCTATCGGATGATATTTCTTCAACTTGGGAACAAGTATCATGTCGAATCCAAGTGTACGAACGAAATGGAGATTTGTATTGGGATTCGGGTCAATTGGATGAATCACGTCCATTTGGAATCACTTATAAAGGTCAAAAATTAGTATCATTTTCTCTGTATCGTTGGAGAGTCTGTTCGATGAATAGTGAGGGTACGTGGAGCCAATGGTCACGTTACGCATGTTTCGAAACTGCAATGCTTGAACCATGTGATTGGAAAGCTCAATGGCTCAGTACGCCAGAACCACATTGGTATTTGGAAGGACAATGGGAAAGTGGTGTCCCTAATCAAATCATCGATAAGAAAAAAAGCTTGCATGCAAAAGGTATTTATTTAATGACTCGTACGACGTTAGAATATCCAAAGAGCAGGATAGTCCGAGCGCGAGCATTCGTTGTAGGTGTCGGGACGTATCAGTTGTATGTAGATAAACGGAGAATCGGTCGCTCGATCCTGAATCCTGCGCAAACTGATTACCACAAGCGTGTATATTACGATGTATTGCCACTAGAAGAAATATTAGCTTCTGTTCAAGCTCTTAACCGAACTTCCATAGAAATCACCATATTTCTTGGTAATGGACGACATATTGCCCTGTATGGTTTCGACAGACCGAAAGGAATCGTTCAGATACTCGTTGAATATGAGAATGGCCATCAACAATGGATCCTGTCTAACGATTCATGGTCAGTCACGCAAGGCCCTGTTCAAGAAAACAGCTTGTTCAACGGTGAAACGTACGATAGCCGTATCGAATTCGGTGCAATGATTTCATCGCAAGCAGAAATTTTAGACGGATATCCGTTGAAAGCAGCCGCCATACCGCCGATAACCGTTGAATCGAGAATAATTCCTGTAAAAATATCGCATACGTCTCAAGGAATTTTGTATGATTTTGGTCAGAATTTTTCAGGGTTCGTGGAACTACATACTTGTCAACCAAAGGGAACGGCAATCACATTATTCTTTGCGGAAAATGTTACAGAAAATGGTCTGTTAAATCCTGCCTCAAATCGGAACGCAAAGGCTATGGATACGTTCATCTCGGATGGCAAGGAGACTACTTGGCACCCGATTACCACATATCATGGTTTCAGATATGTATTGGTTACTGGTTATATTGGTGTGCCATCTATCGAGTCGCTTACAGGGATATTTATCCATACCGAGACTAATAAAAATGGTAATTTTTGTTGTTCTGATGCATCGATTCAGAAAGTTCATGAAATAATTCTTTGGAGTATCCGTTCAAATATGATGGGAATCCCTACCGATTCTCCACAACGTGATGAACGACATGGTTGGTTGGGCGATGCCCATATCATAGCCCCAGCGGTATTGTTGAATTATGAAAGCCAATTATTTTATGAAAAATTTTTGCAAGATATTTGCGACACACAGAATTCAGATGGCTCTATCACTGATGTGGCCCCCAAATTCTGGATGAGCAAGAGTGCTGACCCTGCTTGGGGTAGTGCATTTGTTTCGATTGCTTGGTATCTATACTGGTACCGGGGCGATGTTGATATCCTATACAAAATTTATCCGTATTTACGGCGATATATTGAGTTTTTGATGTCGCAAACTTCAGAGGGGATAATCGAGAATCTCGGGACATTCGGTGATTGGTGCGCACCAGGACTGATTACTTCTAAAAAAACAGGATTGCCGTACATCTCAACATGGTATTTACACCATGATGTACGATTGATGGAACGTATCGCAACTCGAATCGGAGAAGACTCGGATGCCTCTTCGTACCGCATGCATGCACTCAGCATCAGAGACTCAATTATCAGTCGATATTGGACCGGTTCGTATATGGAAAGTCTTCCGATGACTCCGTGGGATGTTCCAGACCAAACTTCCCAGGTATTGGCATTGGCCGGGGATTTTTTTGATGAGATAACCGCAGAAAAATTAGTAGGAACGCTTGATAATTTGGTAACAGATGTTTCTGGTAACCATGTGTCCTCCGGAATCCATGGGACACGGTACTTACTTGAACAACTTTCTAGATGGGGCAGGTGGGAGAAAGCTTTTACTATCGCTACCCAGACTTCATACCCCGGATGGAATTATATGATACATGAAGGAGCAACCACATTATGGGAACGCTGGGAATACCTTAGTGAGGGTTCGATGTGTTCGCATAATCACGTCATGTTCGGAACTATCGATCAGTGGTACTACCAATTTGTAGCAGGCCTTTCACCAATTGCCGCTGGTTGGAAAGAAATTAGTTTCGCACCTGGCAGGTTTAAGCGAATTAATTGGGCAGAAGCCAGCGTTTCGTCTCCATACGGTAATATTGAGTTGTCATGGAAACGAGAGCATCATGAAATATCGATTAAAATTACGATACCCGACGGGACTATTGGTTCGCTCTTCATGCCTGAAGAGAATGCTCATGTTGAATCAGATTCAGATCGGTGCGACTACATTTCTTCACCGCATCCACATCGTCCTTATCCCTTAGAGAAATTTGGATACTGGAGATTGTCATCGGGCTCTCATACGTTGCTCTGGATTCCCAGGGAGTCATGAAGCATTATGAAAGAATTATCATCAAGGGAAAGGGTGATCAGAGCAATACATCGTCTTCCCGTTGATCGTGTTCCAATTGATTATATGGCGAACTGTGGCATCAATATGCAATTGAAACAACATTTTAATCTAAAGAAACATGATGATGAAGGCTTATTGCAAGCCTTACATGTCGATTTTCGAGAATTAAAGCTACCGTATGAAGGAAGAATTCTCCATATGCCCGTTCCGGGGCGCCGT
>JAAYIV010000016.1 GCA_012523305.1 Spirochaetales bacterium | reverse complement strand
TCCTCTCGCACTCGACCCTAGGTCGAAGCTTAGAATAGGTATCGGTAGTCTTGCGAGAGTAGCTCAGTGGTAGAGCTCCACCTTGCCAAGGTGGATGTCGCGGGTTCAAGTCCCGTCTCTCGCTCTTAAGGCAACTGGTTTGTATTAAACAAATTAGTTGCCTTTTTTTGGCTCAACTCATCTTTTTGTTGGAATGGTATGTAGCTGAAAAGGCTCTTAGCCTCCTCAATGATCTTCAGGAAGAAGTATTGGGCATCCTGATACCCGTAGTCCTTACCTCTGATGTTTTGATGAAATTGTTGGTCTTTTTCAGTTTGCCTATCCGAGTATTCGATGAAGAGTCGGGTAATCACGAATCATCTCCTTGATGGATACTGGAGCGTTCTTTCTCATGCTCTCATTTGCAGCTATGCCGGTAAGGATGGAATATCCCCCTTCGATATGACTCGCTGCACGCCCGAGGGAATCTTCGGTATCACTTACGAAAAGATCTCTCAAAAGACGATCGTCTCCTCCCCCGTGCCCGCCTTCGTTCGCGATTTCGACCGGAATATCATAAGATTCTGCCCAATGTGGTCGTATCCTGATTCGGACTTCCTCTTTGAGTTCAAATTCTTTCTTCTGCCGGACATCCAGTCTATTCGGATCATTTTCTTTCCCTGAGGTATATGCTTTCTCCACTGCCTCATATTCCAAACGTCCCTTCGTACCGTTGAAATTCACACGAAACCCTTCCCACGGAGAGTATGCGGTCAAGTGGTAGGACATCAGTACGTTGTTTACATAGGAGATGACCAGTGCCATGTCGTCTTCGATGGAGATACCATCACCGAACACACTCTGATCTCTTTGGTACCCATCCTCCTTTTCAGCATTGAGGTAGAGTTCGCGGTAACGTTCATCGGCATTGAGATTGAGCGCGAACGGATCGACGACAGAGGAATCGGTTCCTCGTGCATAGAAGGAGGTGATTCCTCGTTTCTCGGCGTTTTCCCTGCCATAGAAGATGAGATTCCCTTGGGCGAACACCTGCTTGGGCACACTGTCTATCCACCAATTGATCAGATCGAAGTGATGTGTCGCCTTGTGCACCATCAAGCCCCCGGAATTCTTCTTGTCCCGATGCCAGCGACGGAAGTAATCGGCTCCGTGTATCGTATCGAGAAGCCATTCGAAATGTACGGAGGTGATTTCTCCGATCGTCTTGTCCTGGAGGAGTTTCTTTACCTGGGAATTTCTCGGTGCATACCGATAGTTGAAGGTCACGGTCAGGTGCTTGTTCGTTTCCTCGGAGACTGCGAAAATCTGTTCGGCTCTCTCGCAGTCGATGGTAAGAGGTTTCTCACAGATTACATCACAGCCCGCTCTCATCGCTCGTATGATGTACTCATGGTGAGTCCTGTCAATCGAAGTGATTATCACAGTATGTGCACCAGTATCTGCGATCATCTTCTCGAATTCCTCGGGAGCATAGACATCCAAAGAGTGGGAACCGTAGCTTTTGGCAACATACTTGGCCACATATTCCATCCGTTTCCTGTTTGTGTCACACACCGCTTTCAGTGTTCCCCACGCGCTGTAGGGACCAAAAAGAGCATCGATGTACATGAATGAACGGCTCCCTGTTCCAACGAGACAATATACTTTCTTCGACATATACTCCTCCATGAATAATTATAATTGAGAATCGGGAGTTCCACTGTGCAATTTGGAGGAAGCTGTTTACCATTTTCGCTCATGTAGGCATATCAACCGTACAGCGGTTGATGATTTCTCCTCATCTGCACCGGCGAAATATGATAGTAATTCTTAAATGCTCGGGAGAAGGAGCTTTGGTTGCTGTATCCGCATTCCATGGAGATTTCGATCATCGACAATTTGGTCAGTTCAATCAGCTCTCGCGCACGGTTCATCCTGCACTCTTCGAATAAGTCATGGGGACTGGTGTTCCTAGCCTTCTGGAAAATCTTGCGAAGCTGGCTTACGCTATAGCCTAAGTTCCTTGAAGTTTCTTCAATTCCTATTCCTTCGTGCATGTGGGCACAGAACCACGCTACGGAGGCACTCACGATATGGTGATTATGATTCTTCGGATGCCTATTGATGGAATCATCGGTGTGCTCTAGGAAGAGGATGCTGAGTCTCCGGCAGCAGATTTCAAATTCCAATAGACTCGTATAGGAGGGAGAGCGGACAAGAGGAGACATTTCCTCGGCAAGTTTGCTCACCATCTCCAGAGTACGCTCATCGACATGTGTTGAGAGCGTCGTCCTACCTTTGAAGAGATCCGACAGCCCCTCTGGAACCTCCACGAAATGAAAGACCGCTATCTTGGAGTCGGTACGCTCTTTGCTCGACCACCCGTGGATTGAGTCAGGAGACGAAATGAAGAAATTGTGAGCATCGGACCATGTCTTTGTTTCCTTCTCCAATTTCTTCAGGAGATTACGGCCCGAAAGTGTAAACTGAAATTCCCAACACCCTCTTGAGTTGATTGGGATCGGCTTAACCCGGTAATTTCTCATCCCATGGCTACAATAGATGAGCGACATTGGATACTCCTTGTTCCGCCTTCTCTGTATCGTTCTCTTGGAATTCAATTTCACTATAGTCTTTGAAAAGCAAAAAATAAAGATGTGAATTGCTGCAATACTTGGAAAATTGGCAGGAAAATGAGTTTGTCTCATCTAACCGGATAAATGGCGATGTGAGCGAAAATGATAATAATTAGGATTGTTTCTGTATACAGCACTCCTTGCTTCCATAGTAGCCTGATAGCAGGCTTGGCCGGACAACCGATGAAATACCGAGCGGATCGGAGCAGCTCTTGTCCTTGAGTACCTTGGCCGCTTGTGTAAAAAAGGAAGCGTATGAAAAAGAGAATGCGCCAGAACCTCACATCCTATGCATTCCTCGCTCCGTGGCTCATAGGGTTTCTCGGCCTGACGCTCTATCCCATGTGCTACTCCCTCTTCCTCTCCTTTACCGATTTCAATCTTCGCAGTGCTCCCGTATGGGTTGGACTGAAGAATTTCATCGTAATGTTCGGAGGGAATGACACCTACCGCGGTGATGAACGATTTCTCAATTCGCTGTTCGTAACGTTCAAATTCGTGTTCGTATCAGTACCGTTGAAGTTGGTGTTTGCGCTTGCGATAGCCATGCTCATGAATAAAAAACTCAAATTCATCCCTCTCTATCGGGCGCTTTACTATATTCCTACGCTTTTAGGAGGCTCGGTGGCGATCTCAGTCCTATGGAGAAGGATATTCGCAGGGGACGGATTGTTAAACCTTATCCTCACGAACGTATTTTCCGTCGCGGAACCTCCGGCGTGGATTTCGAACCCCCAGTATGCACTCGGTACGCTCATCCTTCTTGCCGTGTGGCAATTCGGATCTCCGATGATCATCTTTTTAGCGGGTCTACAACAGATCCCACAGGAATACTACGAAGCTTCCAGCGTGGACGGAGCAGGGAGGATCAGACAGTTTTTCGTAATCACCCTTCCTAGCCTCTCCCCAATTATTTTTTTCAATTTCGTGATGCAGATGGTCAGCGCATTTCAGTCCTTCACCCAGGCGTTCATCATCTCAGGTGGGTCAGGAAGCCCCCTCGATTCTACGATGTTCTATTCGCTGTACCTCTATATCAAGGGGTTCGGTTTCTCGGAGATGGGATATGCGGCAGCGATGGCGTGGGTGCTCTTGCTCATCATCGCATTACTGACAGTGATCGCATTCAAGTTCTCAGGGACTCTGGTAACCTATGGAAGTGGGGAGTAGATGATGCAAAAAAAGAAAAGAATACTGCATGCGCTACTACTCAACCTCTTCATTCTAACATTGGGTATCGGGATGTTGTATCCCATCCTCTGGCTGGTTGGCGCCTCATTCAAACCGAGCAATACGATCTTCACCTCAGTAGGGATTTTCCCGGTGAACTTGACTTTTACCAACTATGTCCAAGGGTGGAAAGGTATCGGTATCGTCGGTTTCGGTACATTTTTCAAAAACAGTTTCACCATTTGTTTCATCAGTGCATTCGCCAACATGATGTTCTGTTCCCTCACCGCATATGCATTCGCCCGCCTGGAATTCACGGGGAAGAGACTTTGGTTCATCCTGATGATGACGACGTTGATGCTTCCCGCGCATGTGACAATCATTCCACGTTATGTGATGTTCAGGACATTCGGATGGATCAACACGTTCCTTCCCATCATCATCCCAAAATTCTTTGCTACCGACGCATTCTTTATCTTTCTGCTCATCCAGTTCATACGAGGGCTTCCCAAAGACCTCGATGACTCCGCTTATATCGATGGATGCAACAAATTCACCATATATTCCAGGATCATCATGCCTCTCACCCTTCCAGCACTGATTACGACCGTCCTGTTCTCATTCCTTTGGACTTGGGATGATTTCTTCAATCAGCTGCTCTACCTTACTTCACCTGAAAGATACACTGTCCCCATGGGGCTGCGTCTTTTCCTCGATGCGTCGGGCATCTCATCTTGGGGACCGATGTTCGCGATGTCGGTGCTTTCTCTGATACCAGCCTTCATCCTCTTCTTCTCACTTCAAAAGTATTTCGTACAGGGGATAGCCACCACAGGAATCAAGGGATGAAACTCCCGAAGATATAGATAGGAGGAATCTATGAAAAAGTTTTTCGTTATCATGTTCGTTGTCCTGACAGGATCCGCACTTCTCTTTGCAGCCGGAGTTCCGGAAAGTGCGACACAAAAAGAAGACACTGTGATCCGGTGGGCATACTGGGGCAGTGGGGAGAGAGTGACGATCAGCCAACAAGCGATCGAGCTCTATGAATCCAGAAATCCCGGAGTTAAGATCAATCCCGAAGTATCTGGAGGAGCGGGAGATCACTTCGTGAAGGTCGATACACAACTCGCTGGAGGAAACGGTCCCGATATCATACAGATGGGAGGGAACATCTATGATTACGCAAATGTGTTGCTTCCTCTCGATGTCTATGCGGGTAAAGTACTTGATGTCGATGTAATCGATCCGAGTGCCGTGGCTTCCGGCACCATCGATGGCGAACTAAAAGGTGTTTCCACTGGTGTCACCATGCCCTCTCTCGTCATCAACAAGACCCTCATCCAAAATTCCGGGGCTCCACTTCCGCCCAAGTCGATGACCTATCCAGAATTCCGTGAGTATCTGGTGATGCTGAAGGGAAAGCTTCCGAAAGGTGTCTATCCGATGCAGGATATCGGAGTGACATCGAACAATTCCACCCCGTTCGGTTACTGGACACGCTATAATGGCACCCCTCTGTACGATGCAAAGACGAAGACCACTAGCGTCAGTGCAGCCGATGCGCAGAAGTATCTAGAGTTGTTCAAGGATTATCGTGACAACGGTCTCGTGCCCCCTGCTGAGATCGCAGCAGGATACGCTGAGAACAACGCTGATACCGCAGCAATCATCGCCGGAAAGGTAGCCATCTCTTATTTGTACACCAATCAGCTGAGCGGATACCAAGCAGCTACCACCGATGAACTCGACCTGATTGAATTCCCTGGTGCTGCGGCAACTAAGGCTCTCTGGCAGGCTCCAAGTCAGTTCTACACTGTGAACAAGGATTCCAAGAACCCTGAGGAGACCGTTAAGTTCATCAATTTCTTGGTTAATGATCCTGATGCGGCGAAGATCCTCGGCAACAACCGCGGAGCCTCTGCTTCCGCGACAGCACGAGCTGCAGGAGCAAGTTCCGAAGCTGATCAGAAGATTCTCGACTACATGGACGTTTCCGGACCGCATTCTTCTTTGGAGACAGACCATGTCCCGAACGATACCGAGTTCAACAGCACGCTTTTCTTGATCTACCAGCGTGTAGCATTCGGACGCAATACCCCAAAGGAAGGTGGGCAAGAAATCGCGCAACTTCTTCAGAGATTGATCGAGAAATAAAGATTCATCAGATCAGAGGCAGTTTTCTGTATAAGAAGGCTGCCTCCCTTTGTCTCGCCTCATCTTCATGCTATGCTAGTGCAGGAGACCTTCATGATTCTGAGAGAGCATCTGCAAATACGCGATCCGTTCATCTTCCCCATGCCTTCAGAATCCCGCTACTATCTGTTCGGAACAACCGATACCAATCCTTGGAATGAGCGGGGCAATGGCTTCGAGGCATACATCACCGAGGATCTCATCCATTTCGACGGTCCCCATTCAGTCTTCTCACCTCCTTCCGGTTTTTGGGGAACTCATGATTACTGGGCTCCTGAAGTGCACCGTTACCGCGGGATGTACTATATGTTCGCGTCATTCAAAAGCACTCAGAGGCGAAGAGGAACACAGATACTCTCCTCTGCTTCGATACTCGGACCCTATGCACCATTGGAAAATCAGGCGGTGACTCCTTTCGAGTGGGAATGTCTCGATGGGACACTCTTCGTTGACCGAGCCGAACATCCTTGGATCGTGTTCTGCCATGAGTGGGTACAGATACATGATGGGACAGTGTGCGCGATGAGGCTTTCAGAGGACCTCAAGCAAGCGATATCCGCTCCTCTTGTGCTTTTTCATGCAAGTGATGCCTGTTGGTCCTCAGCGATACAGCGACGTGATGGGAGCGGGGTATGTGATGCTCATGTGACCGATGGACCGTTTCTTCAGAGATTGCATGATGGTACGTTGATTATGCTGTGGTCGAGCATTACGGATTACGGGTATGCGATGGGCCAAGCGCACGCACCGAACGGCAGGATAGAAGGCCCATGGATACAGAATAAAGTGCCGCTGATTACAGAGGATGGTGGCCATGGGATGATATTCACAGATTTTTCCGGTCATCTTAATGTCGTCTACCATACACCGAACACGACACCCCATGAACGTCTCGCATGTTCCAAGGTATCCATACGAGCCCGATGGTTCGTGAAGGAAGCAGACAAAGGGCATATATCATGATAGACCGCCAGGCTCTTGTGCGAAGGCACAATCCGTACACCTTCAGCTGGGATCCTCGGTCTCCATTCTCACTCGGAAATGGAAATTTCACCTTCACAGGTGACTTCACCGGGTTGCAGACATGCTCTGATACGCAAACAGTTTCGATTCCCAGGTGCACCATGAGTTCCTGGGGGTTTCACTCGTATGCCGATGCCCCGCTAAATGCAGACGATCTCAGATTGCAGACCTTCATCCGTGAAGACGGAAGTACCGTCGGGTACATGAGCAATCCTACGGGACAAGAAGATCTTTATCATCGCCTGCGCATAAATCCACATCGGTGCCATCTCGGGAACATCGGATTACGTTTTGCCTCCATAAAAGAAAACAAGACTTCACATCTGTACCTTGACACCGATCTTCTTTCACAGATTGAGCATTCAAAACAGTTTCTCGATATGTATGCAGGAATACTGGAAAGCTATTTTACCTATCGGGGTAAGCCTGTGGAGGTATATACTACGGTTCATCCCGACATCGATGCGTTGTCCATCAAGATCCGTTCGTCTCTCTTTCGCGAAGGAGAGTTGAGCCTCTCTGTTCGGTTTCCTTACGGCTCCCACGAGATGAGCGGCGCTGATTGGATAAATGAAGATCGCCATGTGACCGATCTCTATCGAAATTCCGATTCAAGCTTTCTGTTCGCACGAAAAATGGATGAGTTTGTGTACACAACTTCTGTAGAATTCTTCTCTGATACGAGAATCACTTATCAGCGGGAAAGCCCTCACTCCTGGTGCTTCACTACCTCTGGTGAGACGATGGAACTCACCCTACTATTTTCAGGTGACACGCTAATGCGCCAGATCCCCTCTTTCGAGGCCACGCGAGCGGCATGCGAAGTAAGCTGGAAACAGTTTTGGCAGACCGGTGCAGCCGTTTCCTTTGATGGAAGCAGCGATGCAAGGGCACAAGAGCTCGAACGAAGAGTGGTACTTTCACAGTATTTATTGGCTATCCAATCATTCGGATCCCTTCCACCTGCGGAAACGGGTCTTACCTGCAACAGCTGGTATGGAAAGTTCCATCTGGAGATGCATCCTTGGCAGGCATTGCATGCAGTGTTCTGGAATCGCCCATCGCTTCTCGACCGGAGTCTCGAGTGGTACGCCACGATACTCCCGGGTGCGTTGGAACGAGCACGATCCCAAGGGTATGCGGGAGCCCGTTGGCCAAAGATGACCGATCCTTCCGGCAATGATTCTCCCTCCCATATCGGAGCACTCCTCTGTTGGCAACAACCTCACATCCTTCTGTTTGCCGAAGCTCTCTATCGTGTTGGCGGGGATGCCCGAATCCTTCATCGTTTCAAAAGGCTTGTGGAAGATACGATGACCTTCATAGTCGATTATCTTCAGTGGGATCCTGAACACAAGCGGTATGTCCTCGGTCCGCCATTGATTCCCGTCCAAGAGAATCATGCGCCGGAAGACACGCTCAACCCGATATTCGAACTTGAGTATTGGAGGTGGGCACTGCTCACAGCTCTGACATGGAAAAAGCGTTTGGGAGAGGAATCTCCGCAGAAGTGGGCCGAGGTCATGAACTTGCTGAGCCTTCCTCCGATAGATGAAAGAAACCAACGATACCGTGCACATGAACGTTGCACGGATACCTATGGGAGATATGCTACGGATCATCCTGCCGTCATTCTACCGTACGCACTCATTCCCGGCCCTGCCATCGATAGGACACTGATGAATCGTACCGTAGATGCAGTCTTGGAGAGTTGGAAGATGGAGAGTCTTTGGGGATGGGACTTCCCTTCGCTTGCGATGGCTTGTGCCCGTCTTGGACGAACCGAGGAAGCCATTGCCATGCTGCTTTTGGATTCACCTAAGAACACCTATCGGATGAACGGCCATAACGCCCAGATAGGCAATGATTCTCTGCCGCTCTACCTGCCGGGAAACGGCGCATTGCTTCTTGCGGTGGGCATGATGTGCGCCGGATGGGATGGAGAAAAACGATTGACTCCCGGATTCCCCCATGATGGGACATGGAATGTTACCCATGAGGGTTTCTCAAGGTACTTCTGAACCACGCAGATTGTGTGCATGCATTGGGTAAAGAGCCCTATAAGTCGAAGATCCAGGAAATCATTGAAACAAAGAAAGGTACAAAGTGTGTCTCAATGGGCTCAATGTACGGCGTACTGTGGGATGGGTGTGGCCAATTGCCAAATAATGAGAAACTGCATAAATAGATCAAGTACTTGAAGAGGACCACAACGTTTGTTGCAGGAACTACTTGCTTTCAGATCCATTGCCCTATCAAGATTGCCGAAACCGGGCGAAGGGCAGTAAATCGACTTTAGCCTACAAAAGATTCCGAAATCAATGTCTTCCTTCTGGCCGCTGTGTTCATATACAGCTGTTTTAAGGTTATGTCCGTCTAAGACCACTTGTTTATCAGTAGTGAGAACTTGTAAATAATTGTCCAGACTGAGATCTTCCGCCAATTTTTCGCTGAACAGAAGCCGTCGTTCTGTGTATATACAAAAAACGACCCTAAGTCAAAAATCATAGTCGAGTCGCTGGTGCGGTATGTACTGTAATTTTGGTTATGTAAGTAAGATTATGATGATTCAATCTTTTATGGCAGTAGATATTTGATGTATTAATTTCGGTTCAGTCAATATTTTTACACAATCGTGAAATTTTGCAATGATTTTTGATTCAAGCACTTGCCTCCTCGCATTTTTTCTACGATTCTGTTATAGTCGCCTGTGGCTTGACGAGAATGATGCCTGACATACTTGCCATCAAGCTTTGTCATGTTTACTATACAGAGAGAGACAGATCGAATAAAGAGGAAGAAAACGCATGGTTGCCGAACAAAAAGTACGTGAATTGGAAAATTCCGCAGTTGAATTGAGTATCACCGTCCCCAAAGACGTTCTGAAAAATGCTTACACTCAAGTAGTTCAGAAGTATGTGAAGAGCTTACAAATCCCGGGATTCCGCAAAGGGAAAGCTCCCGCATCGGTTCTGGAACAGAAAATTGGACCGGGGATGCGCGAAGAGAGTATGTATAACGTAATTGAAGATGCGGTGAAGGAAGCGCTGGAAAAAATTGAAGATAAGTACAAGCCCCTTCCCTATAGCACTCCTTCTATCGTTGATGAAGAGAATCTTCCAAAAGAAATCGATAACGACCTTGTCTTTGCCGTTTCTTATGACGTGTTACCATTATTCGAGCTGCCTCCTTATACAGGTTTGAGTGTTGAGGTTCCCAAAGTGGTTGTCTCAGAGGAAGTTGTTGAAAAAGAAATCGATAGGTTGCGAGATCAAAACTCCATGGTTGTCGAAAAAGATGGTGCTGTAGCCTCTGGGGACATCGTTACGGTGGATTATGTCGAACTCGACGCTGAAAAAAATGAAGTCGAAGGTACCAAACGTGAAGATTTCATCTTTACCGTTGGATCCGGGACCAATTTCTATAAGATCGACGATGATATCGTCGGCATGAAGAAAGACGATGCTAAGGATATCGTTAAAACATACCCCGAAGATTTTGAAGAAACCGAATATGCCGGTAAATCAATAACATTGAAGGTGAAGATCAAACAAATCAAGTTCCGCGATGTTCCTGAACTCGACGATGAGTTTGCCCAAGATGTGAGCGAACAGTACAAGACTGTGGAAGATTTGCGAAAGGCTACAAAAGACAAACTTGAAGCTTCGTTGCAAGGCCATCTTGATGAGGTCCGACTTGAAGCCCTCATGGACAAAATCTTAGAACAGACATCAATTGCAATCCCAGCTTCAATGGTTGAGGTTGAAGTAGATTCATCGTGGAGGCGCTTTGTTTCTCAATCAGGCATGCCTGAGAACCAAATCCTGAAATACCTTGAATTCCAAGGTCAGACCAAAGAAGATTTCACCGCTCAATGGCGTGACGGTGCAGAACGAAGAATTCGCGTGCAGCTCATCATGGACAAAATCAAAGAGAAAGAAGACTTTAAGATTGAAGAAAGCGAGCTTAACAGCATGGCTGAGGAACAGTTGAAAGACATCACCGATGAGAACACAAAATCCTATTATAGGGCGATGATCGAAGATGATATGAAGTTGAAGAGAACCGGAGAATTCTTACTAGCAAACAATAGTGTTGCGGATGGTGAAGAAATCAGTTACGACCAATTCATGTCCGGCCACATGCATTGAGGGAGGAAAAGCATTGAACGACAGATCCAGAGGGGGGCACATGAGCCAAGCTTTACATGAAAAACAGTCGTCATTGATTCCGGTTGTCATCGAACATTCGGGAGTTGGGGAACGGTCGTTCGACATTTTTTCGCGATTGCTTCGTGACCGTATCATCATTCTCGGAGAACAGATAACACAGTCAACTGCCGATGTTATTGTCGCGCAATTGCTCTTCTTGGAATCTGAGGATCCTACCAGGGAAATCAGCCTCTATATCAATTCTCCGGGTGGAAGTGTTACCGACGGTCTGGCCATCTATGATACGATGCAGTATATAAAAAGTGATGTTCAGACCATCTGCCTTGGTCAGGCCGCATCAATGGCTGCCTTGCTCCTAGCAGCAGGGAGTCCCGGCAAGCGGTATATCCTTCCTTCAGCAAGAGTGATGATTCATCAACCCTGGGGAGGAGTAAACGGGCAAGTTTCCGATATTGCTATCCATGCGAAAGAATTGTTACGTATAAAGCAATTGTCAATCGATTATTTCTCTCACCATACTGGCAAGGCACCGGAGGTGATTGCAGCCGATTTGGAACGTGATTATTTTTTCTCTGCGCAAGAAGCACTGGATTATGGTCTCGCCGACCACATTATGAGGAGGTAAGCGATGGCTAGAAACATGCGAGTTTGTTCATTTTGCGGAAGGAGCTCCAAAGAAGTCAAACGACTCATCGACGGACCGGGGGTGGCAATATGCGAAGATTGCATTTCCACCTGCAACCATATCCTCAAAAGCAACCCAGTAGCAAGTGACGAATCTACCGGAGTGCTTGAAGAATTGCCTACACCAAAAGAAATTCATGAATATCTGGATGATTATGTAATTGGTCAGGAAGATGCCAAGAAGGTATTGTCCGTTGCAGTGTACAACCACTACAAGCGGGTGAAATATCGGGATAAATTTCGGGAGGACGGGCTTGAAATGGACAAATCCAATATCTTGCTCATTGGTCCTACCGGTACCGGAAAGACGCTTTTGGCCAAGACCCTGGCAAGAAAACTCAAAGTTCCGTTTGCGATTGCAGATGCCACTACCCTTACAGAAGCAGGATATGTCGGTGAAGACGTAGAAAATATTTTACTCAAGTTGATCCAATCTGCAAATGATGATGTGAGTGCCGCTGAAAAAGGAATCATATTCATCGATGAGATCGATAAGATTGCAAAAAAAGGGGAGAATGTTTCCATTACTCGTGATGTGTCTGGCGAAGGTGTCCAGCAAGCGTTGCTTAAGATAATCGAAGGAACCGATGCCAGTGTTCCTCCACAAGGCGGTCGAAAGCATCCTAATCAAGAGATGATCAAGATCGATACCCGGGACATTCTGTTCATATGTGGGGGAGCTTTCGTCGGTTTGGATAAAATGATTGAAAAACGAGTTGCCACGCATCAAATGGGGTTCGGTGCAAAATTATATTCTGACCAGGATAAAGACGCGGGCAAGTTGTTCAAACAGCTTCACCCTGACGATCTTACAAAATTCGGATTGATTCCCGAATTTATCGGACGGCTCCCGATTCATGTCGCTTTGGACAGTCTGTCAAAAGAAGACTTGATGCGGATTATCACAGAACCTAAAAATTCGATTGTTAAGCAGTATACCGCTTCGCTCAAGCTCGATAATGTTGATTTGGTATTCCTACCTGAGGCAATCGAAGCTATCGCTGAAAAGTCAATCGCACAAAAGACTGGTGCGAGAGGTCTTCGCTCTATTGTAGAAAATATAATGGTAGATGTGATGTATTCGATTCCATCGAATCCCAAGGTTCGGAAGGTGACCATCAACCGTGATACGATTGAAAAGTCATTGCAGCCTGTTCTTGAAATAGATTCTGCCGAGACCGCTTAGGAGGTACGGATGTTCGTTTATCCGGAAGTACCCGTGCATGTGGTCAAAGCAATTCGGAGCGCTACCGTGGCGATCGTCGTCGGACATGTGAATCCCGATGGAGATTGTATTCACTCTCAAATTGCTGCGCAAAAGCTTTTACAACAACTTGGAACCGAGGTACATCTTGTCAATGCAGGTCCGTTTTCCCGTAAGGAAATCAAACGGTTCGAACCATTGTTTGCCCCGCACGTTGATATTCAGTTGAAAGAGCGTAATCCATTGGTACTCATGGTGGATTGCTCGACATTGGATAGGATTGGATATATTGCGGATGAGATTGAAGGATTGTCGATCCTCACCGTGGACCACCACTCTTCCGGTACCCATGTGAGTGATTTGTCCTACATAGTTCCAAAATCGTTTTCGACTTCGTTGAACATCATGCAATTGTACAAAGCGCTCGATGTAGAAATCACACTCGAGATAGCCGACCACATTTTCTTTGGACTGGCCACAGATACTGGCTTTCTCAAGTTTATCGGCTCGTTCAGAGGAGAAACATTCCGTCTCATGGCTGAATTGGTTGACCTCGGGGTATCTCCGAACGATATCTTTGACAGGATGGAAGGCGGAAATACATTAGAGTCACAACAGTTTCTAGCAAAATTGATTCTTGGAGCAACATCATTGGTAGATGGACGACTGATGATCGCTACCGAGACAAAAGAGGATTTGGAAACCTACGGAGCGACAAACCGCCCATCCGATTCGCTCTATGCTCATTTGCTTGGTGTAGATGATGTTGAGGTAGTACTGTATTTCAAAATAGTGAACCAAAAAACTTGGGAAGTCGGATTCCGTGCATCGCACTCTTCGACTGTCGATGTCGGAGCGATCGCGAGTAAATTTGGCGGCGGCGGACACCGCAGGGCAGCCGGGGCAACCATAGAAGATTCATACGAATCGATTAAGGAAAAGCTTGTAACAATTATCAGCCAATCAATCGATTCATAATTCTACCCTGCTACATGACTGCAAACTATTTCATTACCTGAAATAGTGATATATATTCATAAATCAAATTTGGCACGTAACTTGCTACGTCTTCCTCCCATTAGCAAAAGGGAGGTTGTGCCAATGGATACATCAGACAGGCCTCTTGATCTTCTCACCAGAAAAGTGTTGGAATTTCAAAGATTATCCAACACAAAAAACTTAATCAAGTCAGAAGAAAAACAACTCAAACAATTTCAGATCGAGCTTCTTGATACCACGATGTTGATAGCATATCGATACCCGGTAACTATTCGATTGTTGAAAGAGGAAGAAGCTTCCGAATTTTTACTAAAGATTTACAGAAGATTGCCTCGTATCATCCGTGAATTCAGGTACGAACACCTCTCATTTGAAAGCTATCTGAAAAAAGTAGTGTTCTGGCAAGCCGGGTCCTTCTTACAACGTAAAAGAAAACATGAAAACCTCTGTCCGTGTGACCCGAATGATCCTGAAATCATCGAACGAATCATTACCGGCAGCAAGCAGGGAAATATTTCGTACAGGTATGATTGCAATTACAGGGATGTCGCGTGGGATTCGCTGATAGCGGAATCGACTCAAGAATATGAACCATGGGATCTTAGTAGTTTGTTGTGTCGTAAGGTAGCTGATAAAATTAGGACATCAAAGACATTTAAAAAGCGAATGTTGCAGTTGGTGTTGTTGTGTGCCGATTCTTTAGATTCTTATCAAATCACGATCCTTTCGAAACTTTTGTCTATCAATGAAAAGGAATTAGCTGTTCTGATCACCAAAGCGATTGAAAAGAGTAACCGGAGGATGGAAATCGATGAATCACTACGAACAATACGCGATACTCATTATTATGAAGTTTTACGATTGCAGGGCCAACTCTCGATGCTTTATTCGGTAAATGCTGATTCCTATTACATTGAGCAGGTACAACAGCGGTTGGAGAAAGCAAAGCGTCATTATGTACAGAAATACGAAGAAAGCAAAGCTCGACCCGGTATCGTGACCCATAATGTTGTGGCCTCATTATTATCCATCCCCAAAGGAACTGTTGATTCGGGAATGTTGGCTTTACGCAAGATGTTACAACAGCTTATGGACGATACTTTATAAATGGAGTATGTTCGATGTATGAGGCTCTTGCTTGCTTCCAACAATCGACATAAATTACATGAAATAGCAATCCTTCTCGCACCGCATCGGATCCAATTGCCTTCGGACATCGGAGTTGAATTTTCCCATGATGAAAACGAGGATACATTTTTGGAAAACGCTGTCGGAAAGGCAATGCACCTCTACAACATCACCGGGCAGCCCACTCTTGCAGATGATTCGGGGTTAATGGTAGATGCATTAGGTGGTGTTCCCGGGGTACATACCGCCCGTTACGGTGAAGATATATTCAACCGTGAGCTGACATCTGTTGAAAAGTATATGTATCTGCTTGAAGAGATGAAACATGTGCGGCAACCAGACCGAAGTGCGCGATTTGTCTGTACACTGGCATTGGTCCTATCCCAGGATAGGATATTTACCGTCCAGGAGACCGTTGAAGGAAGCATTGCAGAACAACCTTTCGGGTTAGGGGGATTTGGATACGATCCTGTATTCATTGTCCATGGAGGTACGAGAACCATGGCGGCAATGACCGATAGTGAAAAAAATCATCTAAGTCATCGTGGCCGTGCTGCACGGCGAATGTTGGCAATAATACAATCCGTAGAAAGCGAGGAACAATTTTATGTCTGTTGAAAAAACCAAACACACGATCATGGCACGGAATGAAGTACCTGTCTTAGATACTTGGGATGTGGAAGACCTATTTAAGAACGAATCGGAATGGCAAGCTGATTACGACAAGGTGAAACGAGCGATAGATGAAGCGCCTTCTTACAGAGGCACATTGGGAACCTCTTCAAAAGCATTCTTGAAAGCTTTGCAATGGCTCAATGACACCTCAATGATCGCTGAAAAAGTTGTTCATTATGCATTCTTGTGCCATGCTGCGGACGGAGTAGACAATACAACACAACGTCGCAGAGGCATGGCCATGCAATTGATTACCGGATGGAAAGCCGCCATTTCATTCTTCGATCCTGAAATCCAGGCAATCGATGAAGAATTAGTACGTTCTTGGATATATCAGAAGGATTTTGATGATTATCGTGTTGCGGTTGAAAAATTGCTCAGGTTCAAGCCTCATATCCTGAGCGAGAATGAAGAAAAAATCCTTGCTCTTCAAGGTGAAGTCGGCGATGCCGCTCAAAATACATTCGGCGCTTTGACAAATGTTGATTTTGACTTTGGAACCATCACCACTTTGGACGGGGAAATGCCATTGACCCAGAGTACCTTCAGCTCGTTTATGCAGAACAGGAATCGTGAGTTACGCAAGAAAGCATACGTTCAGTTTTACGGTGTGTACGACAAACATAAGAATGCGATTGCCAGTTTGTACGAAGCAAGCGTAAAACAAGATATCTTTCTTTCAAAAGTGAGAAATTATTCTGATTCAAGAAGTATGTTTCTCTTCCCCGACAGGGTGGATCCTTCAGTATACGACAACCTTATTGCCAGCGTACATGAGGCGTTCCCCCTTCTCCACAGATATTATGATATCAGAAGAAAGATGCTCGGACTGGATAAGCTGGCCCACTATGATGTGTATGTGCCCCTAGTAGAGGGGGTTGAAGTCCATCATGGTTATGAAGAAGCGGTCAACATCATCGTTGAGGCATTGGCCCCATTGGGGAGCCAGTACGTTCAAATCATCAAAGCTGGACTTACTGAAGAACGATGGGTAGACCGTTATGAGAACAAAGGAAAACGTTCCGGAGCATTCTCCTCAGGCGGGTATGGTGGCAAACCTTATATCCTGATGAACTACAAAGAAGATGTATTACGAGATGTGTTCACGCTTGCCCATGAAGGCGGTCATTCGATGCACAGTTACTTCAGTGCCCGGAATAATCCGTATGCTTCATATGATTATACTATTTTCGAAGCTGAAGTTGCCTCCACATTCAATGAACACTTGCTGGCCGATTATCTCTTGAAGAAAGCCGACAGCACGGATATGAAAGCATTCATTCTCAACAAGCAACTCGATGATATCGTGGCAACGCTGTTCAGACAGACAATGTTTGCTGAATTTGAGAAATTGGTTCATGAGCAAGTCGAATCCGGTGAACCGATTACAGTGGACTCCTTACGTAAGACTTACCGCGGATTACTCGAATCCTACTTTGGGCCAGAAGTCGAGCTATTGGAAGAAAGCGATCTGGAAGGATTGCGCATCCCCCACTTCTACCGTGCCTTCTACGTCTATAAATACGCTACCGGTATTTCAGCTTCGATGGCTCTGGCAGAAAAAGTCATGCGCGGAGATGCGAGTGACCGTGATCGATATCTCGAGTTCCTTAAGTCCGGCGGATCTACCTATCCGATAGATTCGTTGCGTAAAGCAGGTGTCGACATGTCAAAGCCCGAACCGGTACGGTTGGCAACCAAACGTTTTGGAGATTTACTCGACCGCTTCGAGCAACTTTCTGCTAAGTGATAGCTACCGAACACTAGTGACAAAAAGCCTTTATGGTTGTCCACCATGAAGGCTTTTATCTTGATATGGAAACGAAATGATATCATCATTCAATAGGAGGGAATAAAATGGAAACGGTACCGGCAAATATCAAATGGGTGCTTCGTGACGGTAAAAAGAAAGACTTTACATCATCTCAACAACTATTCTCCGTGGAGAATGCAAGAAAAGCACGTTCATTCCATAGACAAATCCCTGGTTATAGAATCAGTCCGTTAAAGTCATTGCCGAATTTGGCATTGATGATGGGTGTTGGAGGCATTTGGATTAAAGACGAAGCAAAACGGTTGGACCTAAATAGTTTTAAAGTGCTTGGCGGTTCCTACGCGATTTATCGATTTATCCTTGATAAATTAAACATAGCCAATGGTGAACTTGAATTTGAGGAATTGACTAGCCCTAAAGTTAAAGACCAACTTGGTGATATCACATTCGCCAGTGCCACTGATGGAAATCATGGGCGCGGAATCGCCTGGGCTGCAAAACAATTAGGTTTCAAATGTGTTATCTATGTGCATTCGGAAACTTCAGTGAGACGTATAGATGCCATTAAGAGCAACGGTGCTGTCGTCAAAGTTGTTGACGGCAATTATGATGATGCGGTTGAACAAGTCATTATCGATGCAAAAGAGTATGGTTGGGAAATCATAAGCGACACTAGTTGGGGTAATTACACCACTATCCCGAAATGGATCATGCAAGGCTATCTCACCATGCTCCTTGAGGCTCAGGAACAGTTCAGCGGACAGGGAATCGTCAAACCTACTCATATATTCGTCCAAGCAGGCGTCGGAGCATTGGCAGCCTCTGTTATCGGGTACTATCACAGCCTGTTTAAAGACGAAGCTCCGATCTGTGTCGTTGTCGAACCAGATCAAGCACCTTGCCTGTATGCAAGCGCACTCGCAGCTGACGGACAGCCCCACACGATTGATGGAGCATTGGACACGATTATGGCTGGCTTGGCATGTGGTGAGCCCAGTCCTATCGCATGGGAAGTCTTGAAAGACACTGCCGATGCATTTATCACCGTACCTGATTATATCGCAGCCAAAGGAATGCGCGTATATGCCACTCCACTTAACGGTGATCCGTTCATCGTAAGTGGAGAAAGCGGAGCTGTTACCCTAGGTGCGTTGGTAACGATTCTCAAACAGCATGGACTTGAACAGCTCAAGACAGCATTGAAACTTAATAAAGAGAGTCAAATCCTATTTATCAACACCGAAGGGAATACGGATCCCCTCCATTTCAGGCAGATTATCTGGGAAGGATCCAACCCCGTTCCAAAAGAATATTGGACCAACCTCTAAGAAGAAGTTTTACCCTTTTTCATGCCATTTTATGTCTTGACTAACAGGATACAATGGTGTAGTTTGTGTCCTGTCAGTCACGCGGCAGTGGTGGAATTTGGTAGACACGCTAGCTTGAGGTGCTAGTGGGCGAGAGCTTGTGCTGGTTCAAGTCCAGTCTGCCGCAACTGAGAACAACCCTTATCATGCAAGACATGGTGAGGGTTGTTT
>JAAYIV010000097.1 GCA_012523305.1 Spirochaetales bacterium | reverse complement strand
GAACCGACCGCAACAATTCATACTCTTCACCCGACGCGATGACGCACTGGCTTATTATCCCAGGCACATCGAGAACTTTTTCCTGTAAAGCACGTCCTTTTTCAGTAAGACGAACCAACACTGTCCGCTCATCTACATGTGAACGATATCGCTTTATCAATCGTGAGCGCTCCATCCGTTTCACCAACGGAGAAACTGTCCCCGTATCAAGTGTCAACACGGAACACAATCCACCGATTGACAATTCTTTTTTCTCCCACAGCACCAACATGACAAGATATTGCGGATAGGTAAGTCCATGTCGGTCTAGAAGAGGTCTGTACAATGACATGATTTGCTTTTCAAGCGTATATATGCGAAAACAAATCTGATTGGATAATAATTGTTCGGGATGGGTCATGTTATTGCAATGCTTTTTCAATGTCACCTTTTAAAGAATCGGGTTCGACCGTAGGGGCATATCGTTTCACGGTACGTCCATCCTTTTGCACCAAAAACTTTGTGAAATTCCATTTCACCGACGAACCCAATGTTCCAGGAGCTTGTTTTTTCAACCAAACAAACAGCGGATCGGCATTCTTTCCATTCACATCTACTTTGGCCATCAGAGGGAAACTCACATCATAGGTAAGTTTGCAGAATTCAGCAATCTCGGATGAAGAACCCGGCTCCTGATTGGCGAATTGGTTACAGGGAACACCGATTATCTGAAGTCCTTTGTCGCCATA
This sequence comes from Spirochaetales bacterium, assembly GCA_012523305.1. Taxonomy (GTDB): domain Bacteria; phylum Spirochaetota; class Spirochaetia; order Sphaerochaetales; family Sphaerochaetaceae; genus JAAYDK01. The sequence continues at coordinate 15,520 of JAAYIV010000097.1, read as the reverse complement.
TTGACGATGTAGCTGCTCCAAACCGGCATACTGCCCCGTGAATCCGCATTTACTGGCAGTGTTGACAATTAACACAACCTTCCCTTTCAGCGAAGTAAGATTAAAATCTGATCCATCGAGTGCTTTTAGGCTAAAGTCGTATAATGTCAAATCATTTTTCATAGTTCATCCTCATATTGTTCGCAATTATGTTGTACAACATATAATGTATGTATGGCCAATGCGTCAATATGGAATTTATCTATATTTGTAATTTTTTCATTTAATTGTGATGTGTTAGAAGTTCCAATACCATCCTACGCTAAGCAATTGGTACACAAGATAGGGAATTACGTAAGCTAAGGGGCTACCCCAATCATCTTCTTCCGGCCAAGGATTCGATTCGTGGATGAAAAGCTTAAATGGAATATTCAAATTACCTGCAAAGTATTGCCGCTTGTCTTTAGTATAGATTCTTGCCTGCAATGCAAAGCCTACCGAAACTAAAAAGTCTTTGTCATCGACATCAAACCAACCGACCGATCCAAGGCCTCCGGAAAAACTCAGCCGTTCACTTTCATACAGCCTATAAGCGATCATCGCATTCGACGAAAAATACGGACTAAAGTTCAGCGTCAAGAAATTAGTGATATCATAACGAAGATTGATATCCATTCCCACCTTGGCCGTATCATAGGCAAAGCCTATGCCTACTGTCGGTAAAGTACCGACCATTCCCAATGACATGCCCGTGCGATTATCTGCTGCCAAGAAATGCGCTACTGAAAGCAAGATAGTCACAGTCACTACGATTCTTACGATTCTTTTCGTATATATGCCTCCTTGTATTAGGTCATCGGAAGTGTTACTTTGCGTGCCTGATTGTCGTGTGCAAAGGTTTGAGCTTTGACAAAAAAGTCGATCGAACCGAAATTTCCCGATTTCAACGCCAACTGAAAGGTAGTATCAAGACTATAAATCCATGGTACTCCCGGATCGATAAACGGTCCGATCACATATGCGTCAAGATGCAAGGCTTTGGCAACCGCTCCGCTCGTTTCTCCTCCGGCAACGATAAATGTGCGAATCTTGTGACGCACCAAAGCGTCGGTGATGGTTGCGAATACGTGCTCGATTGCGGTTCCGATGTTTTTATCAGCATCGTTATCGCCATCCATTTCTTCTTTTATAGCAAACACTAACGGAGCTAATTTTTGGCTTCCATGATTCAAAATCCATGTTATTACTTCATCAGGATAGCGTGTATCACCCATACACCGTTTGGCATCGAGGCGAAACATCGGTCCCTTACCCTTGTAGTAGGCCAATTGCTCCTTTGTCCGCTCAGAACACGAACCAGAAAGAATGACAGTCGGTCCATCGACAGGTGCAAGCTGATGTACAGGATGCTCAGTTGCATGCCGATGGCCTTTGGCTATCGCGATGGCCAAGCCAGAACCACCGGTAACGAACTTCATTGTTTCGGTAGCCCGTGCAATCACATCCAGGTCACTATCATCGAGGGTGTCGAGTATAACGTATGCAGCACCTTCGTTCTTTAACTGGGATAGCTTCGCCGCTATGTGCTCAGCACCTTGTTTAATATCTGCGTGAAATATATGGGCACAGGTTTTTTTTGTTTGAGATCCCAGTAAGCGCGAGAGTTTCGAATCGGTCATAGGATTAAGAGGATGGAATCGCATCGGCGAATCACTGAGCAACTCGGATCCGACGAACAAATACCCTTGGTAAACGGTCCTGCCATTCACAGGTAAGGCCGGACATACGATAGTCGTACTCACATTCAAACGTTGCATGAGCGCATCTCCAACCGGCCCGATATTACCTTGCGGCGTTGAATCGAAGGTCGAGCAGTATTTGTAGTAGAATCGATCACATCCGGCATTCATGAGAAATTCCAATGCTGCCAATGCTTCGGAAATTGCAATGTGAGGTACGCAAGAACGGATTTTCAAACTTATGATTATCGCATCAACCCAAGAGGGAACTTCCGGTTGGTTCAATGTATTATACAAGACGGTAGCCATCCCGTATTCCTGTAAGAAACCTGCGATATCGGTAGCACCGGTAAAATCGTCGGCAATCACTCCCAGTCTCATGAATAAAGCTCCTCAACGCAAGCATACCTGATTTGCTGTTGTTTTCAAACAAAAATGATTCGCCTATGCTATGCTATGGTATCGGAGGAACAAATGCGTTTGTTTATCGCTGTTGAAATTGATGATGCTAACAAATCGCGATTAGCGAAAATCAGGGAAGAACTCCGCTTCAATTCAAGCCAGGGTTCCTATACCTTGACCGAGAATTTCCATCTCACGCTGGCATTTCTCGGTGAAACGGATGTCTCAAACATCCCGATGATCACCGATGCGATGGACAGGGTGGAATTTTCGCCGTTTATGATGAAATTAACGCATTTGGGAGCTTTCAGACGCCCTAACGGTGATCTATGGTGGATTGGTATCGACAGTAGTGAACAAGTGAAGCAATTACAGTGTCGACTGAAAGAATCGCTTTTTTCCAAAGGAATCTGGTTCGATCCAAAACCATTTGTCCCGCACCTGACACTCGCCAGATCGGTACGGTTAAACAGATCGCTTGAGATGAAGAGTCTCTTATCTAGAAAAGTTGATATATCATTATCTGTTCGCCAGATAAGTCTAATGCAATCAGACCGTGTCGATGGGAAGTTAGTATATATCCCTCTTCATACTACCAGAGTGCAAAACTTGTCATAAGCGCTTTTCGAACGGGACTCTCCGTGAAGGACAATTAGGGCGTTCGCAATGGGCACAACTTTCATAATTCTCATCGGTAGGAGCAAACATCAATCCGGCTATCGATTTATTGGGAATCATCAGAGAACTCTCGGTTAATCGCACATAATCGTAAACGGTGTCATCCAACAACGAAAAAAGAGTGCCCATCTGTTCTATCGGCCAGATATCGACATTGCCCGAGCCGGGATTCACGCTGGAAGGTCTGCTAATCCCGAGTGTTTCCTTGCAATAGGCGATAAGGGCTTTTCGTGCCGTTCCCAACGCTTGATTTTTTATTGCATCGAGCCAATACGGAGCAAGAAAGTCCAGACGTTCAAGATCGAATTGTTCCATTTCATTACCGCAAGTGGCCACATACGGAAATACCCGATGGATCGTTTGCAAGATGTGCAATGCCTTTCCGACGAATTGTCTTGAATCGATTTCAACCGCCGGAACCTCTTGTACATAAAAATGTCTGTCTATAAACATTTCACGGATAAAAACACGAGGTTGTAATCTCTGGATAGCTGCTTCAAAAACAATATCGGCATCATCTTGGGCGTCATCCAACGCGTCATACCGGATACTATGGCAGTACTGCTCAAACGATGGGGTGAAGGAAGGTGCCAAAACAATCAGGGACCGATTTGTACTCATATTAACCGACTACCTTTTCCCATGCTGTCTCAATCGAAACTTTACCATCGAATGAAGGATTAAAAAGGGCTACCAGACCAGGCTCGACTTGCGGTGTTTTTTCAGTGTTTGAAACGTCTACCTGCGAACCGACCGCATCAACTTTTATCCAAGTACCATCTTGCATCGGCAAGAATCCTTTAAGTCGTAGCAAAGACGGTGATACTTCAACTGCAAACGTTTGAACGTTTTGAAGTGTGATATTATCTTTTGGAAGAAAGGTATAGGAAGAAGGTCTTCCATAAGTGCCCCAGCCTTCGAACATGGTAACATCCTTTGGAAATCTTGATCGATCACAACGCAATGAAGTAAAGATATCAAAGGGGACATCGCAATGTACCGTCCGGATCATCGGTACAGCGGGTACCAATCGTTTCAACTCCGATTCAAGTCGCACCAGAGCATTTGCATCAACCAAATCAGTTTTGTTGATGATCAACATATCGCTATACACTATCTGTTCATTCAGATTCCCGACAACCGTGGAGAGCATCCGATAACGTACGGCATCGATTACACAAAGCATTCCCGCATAGAAAATCACATGTTCTGATCGAGCTTCGATGATCGTTGTCAATTCCACAAGCGTGGAAGGTTTAGCCAAACCTGAGGTTTCCACTATGATCATATCGATATCCAGGGCTGCCATGGCTATCGTCTGTTTTACAAACGAACCGGAAAGACAGCTACAGAAAATCTGACCGCCATTAAGTGCGCTTATCTGAACGACGGGCTTGTCCGATTCAATCAAATCCCGGTCGATGACCATCGAACCAAAATCATTCAATAAAAGGGCAATGCGTTTATCATCCAGATTTTTGAGTACGGCATTGATCAGCGATGTCTTTCCAGATCCGAGAAATCCGGTGACAAGGATCAAGGGTATCTGTTTTTTGGTCATTTACCTACCCTTCGGATAGCATCTACCAATTCGGTCCTACTCGGAATGATTGAAGAAAACGCTAGTGCTCCTTGGATATAGATGCTCGGAAGTTGTTTTACTTTCATTACCCGGCATCGGGCGATATTTTCCGGTACGGTATATTTATATTCGATCAGATCTACCGGGTACCCTATCGCCGCGACTGCATCTTTAGCGGCCGCGAGCATATAGGTGCAAGCGGCACACGTTGCCGAATCCAACGTGAATACTTCAACCAACGGACGCTCCAGATGTTCGTAATCGGGTAATGTACCGGTGAATTCGATATCTGTCCGTTCGTAATTCGCAATCATCTTGCGCGCACTTTCAGTAGTATGCACAGCATGTTCCGCGGCAATCGTATTTTCAACCGGAACGGCATATGGCATGTCACATCCCGGTGAGATGATCAATCGCTGGGCACTCGTGCTATCGATAAGGTCAATGACAGCTTTCATGTTGTCTTGCTGATTACCGAAGAGCATCACCGAGGTAAGCGGAAGGTTTCCTCCGATGACGATGTCGTAGGTATCGGTTATTTTCTTTGATTCCGCAAGGTTCACGTTCTCGTCGACTGAAATCCCATCGCAACCGGTCTTGCACATCGGTTCGATATTCTTGGACGCATTACCGCAAACAAAGAATGATGATTTCGCACCGAGGCCTCTGATGTGTTCGAATAATGCTGAAAATGGAGTGTGCATGAATTGGGAAAAATGATCGGGAGATATCTGGGAAATCAGCGGATCCACCACGGCAACCACATCAATTCCTGCTTCCACCAAATATTCAGAAACTTTTTTAGCCACTTCCAATGTGTAGGTTAACAGTGAGCGCACGTACTCTTCTTCCAGGATCATGTCCATGAACAGCTCGGTGCCACGCAGGTGGGAAGCCAAGGTAAACGGACCACAGCATATCCCGTACAAAGCGGTCGAATTTCCAATTATCTCTTTTAGTCGGCGAGTGGCTTGCAATTCGAGAACCAACCTACCTTCGGTGGGCAGTGGCAATTTCGTCGGTATTTCATCGGTATCCGCTAACGGATGGCTGGAAACACTCGGAGGACCATCTTCTGACCAAGCCAGATCACAACCGAGCAATTCAGCTTCGATTTGCAGATCGAACATGACTGGTTGCCCATCCGGATGGTAAAGACGATTCACTTCGAGTTGGGATTCGACCAATTTGTCACAATCGGTCGAAACTTCCAATGCAGTGTAACCGAGCAATGCGCCGGCATGAACCCCGGAAAAGGGAACCCATGGAATCTTGTCAGTTTGTTCACCATTGAGAATTCCCAATATCCGTTGTTTGCCAGTCATCGCTTATCTCCTCTCGTATGTAATCAGCCAGCCTTGCACAACTGTAGGGCGACCTCGGCAGCAGTCGCGGCGTCAGGGGTATAACTATCGGCTCCGATCGAACTCTTGAACGCTTCGGTCACCGGAGCGCCACCGACCATGACTTTCACTTTGTTCTGCAAATTGGCTTCATGAACAGCCTTCACTACCCGCTCCATCTCTTTCATGGTCGTTGTGAGCAATGCCGAGCAAGCGATGATATTCGCGTTGTTGGCAACCGCTTCGTCAACAAAACGCTTCGGGTCGACATCGGTGCCCAGATCGATGACATTGAGACCTTTGCCCTTCATCATCATACCGACGAGATTCTTGCCGATATCGTGCAAGTCGCCTTTGACCGTTCCGATAACCACGGTTCCCCTCGTCTGGACGTTTGCCGCAACCAACAGGGGCTTGAGTATTTCCATACCGGCATTCATTGCCCTGGCAGCGATAAGGACTTCAGGAACAAACACTTCGTTATTCTTGAACTTGACGCCTATGATATTCATGCCTTCCAAAAGACCTTTGTCGAGGATATCTTCAGGGGACAATCCTTCGTCAACCGCCTTTTGGACTAGTTCCTTCACCTCTTTTGCTTTTCCTTTTTGCAAAAATTCACTGATTGCGTTCATGTCGGCCATACCGATACTCCTCCAGATGTGTTCTGGCCTGCTCCACGAAGCTCTTTTAATAACGGCAAAGGTTTCCTGGCTCGTGCTTCGTCCTCACCCGCACCTTCCCGGATTGTTCCAGTGGTAACTTGCAGGATTGTCCACACTTACAGTGACGGGCTCGCGTGGGATTCACACCCAGCTTCCCTTTAAACCGCCAATTGTAGTATGTATTACTTTAGGGTGCTTTTTCTAGACTCTCTATAATTATTTTATCTTTTTTTGTAATTATTTATTCTTTTTCACTTGTTTCATGGATTTCGAATGTCTCATCAGGATAAAATCTTCCCCGTATCCTGAATGCGTATGGTGTCATCCCCAATTGCTGTTTAAATACTTTTGAAAAATAACTTTGGTCGGTAAATCCTGCGATTTGAGCCACTTCAGCAACCGGAACGAGGGTATCGAGCAAGAATCGGCAACTCTTTTCTATCTTCAACTTATTCACATACTGGCTGAATGATATTCCCATCTCGGAGTTGAACAGCTTGCTGAAGTATGTCGGACTGAGCATGACCGCCTCCGCTGTTTGGTTCAACGTGACATTCTTGTCGAAATTCCTTCCGATGAACCGCACCGCTTGCGCTATCAAAGGGCCATAGCGGCCATCGTTAGTCTTGAATACCATATCGGTGATCTGATGGAGCACTACCGAAAGCCATTGGCTTATTGAAGTCTGATCAGAATAGCGATTGATTTCGCGCTGGCAACGATAGCTAATGTTCAAGATTTCTTCCTCTGCGGCTCCGCCTTGAATCGCAGCTCGGGAGATGATCAGGATAAGTTGCATGATACGTAACCTGGTCTGGGCGATACTTTCGGTACCTTTGAAGAAAATCATTCCCAACAGCTCGTTCATCAGTTTAAGTGAATTTTTCTTGTCACCGCAACGAATTGCTTCTTGTAACCTTGCTTCTTTATTGAGTGATTCGATTGCTGATTGAACGTTGTCCTGCCACGAACGCCCTTTTAGTTCCTGTATGTATTCGTTCATGAACGATTGTTGATCAAGTTGATTGCGGTTCTCATTCATCGTCTGTTCACAAATACCTGATGCCCATCCCGAACACATCCGTAGGTTTTCAGCGAACCCATGGATTCGCTCGATAGGCAATCTGGTCACAAGTTCCAGTTTGTTCTGGACTGTCGAGCTCTCAAGTGAAAATTCGGCAAGCAGCTCATCCGGTTCGAAGACCAACACCGGACCGGCGACTATCGCGTAATGCAACAATCCGTCACGAACGATAGGACTGCTCCAATAGAGCAATGACGAAGGACAAAAATAGATATAGCTTCCTCCAAAACGAAACGAAAGATTGGCACAATATCGATGAGTCTCCGCACAATCATGGCAATCTATGCCTTGGAAAGGACACTGAGGGACATGATTCTTTCCCGCGGACAAATTCATAACGGTACATCTGACACCCGTTGCGGCTTCGTAATGTGAGGCAACTTGCTGTGCTAATTCCAATAGTCGCGTACCTGCCATATCTCACACTCCTTCGTCGAACATCATATGCTCGATGTAATGATGTTGGAATAGTTGTGAAGTTGACAGTTCATGATAACAAGCTTTTACACGGATCGCCTCAATGGTTCTTCTGGCTTCCTCTGACAATAAATCTTCCAGCGCACCCTTTCCGGCAGCGTTCCCCACTGCTTTTATGATGCTTGGATCGACCTTTGGTAATAATCCGATCCGCAGCGCACTTGCAATATCGATGTACGATCCGAATCCGCCTGCAATGATGATGGATTCAAGATCTGCCGGTGCCAGATGAGCAATCTCCAACAACGTGGCACACCCGGCAGCTATGGCTGCTTTTGCTAATTGAACCTCCCTGACATCCCGGTTGGTGAACACAATGTCACTATCGAGAACGAATTCCGATCCGTTTTCGCCATTTCGGATCAACGATGAATCGTCTTTTGATACCATCGCACCGGTTTCATCCACAAGGCGCAAATCAAGAAGCAACGCCATACAATCAATAATCCCCGATCCGCAGATGCCGATCGGACTCGCCGAGTTGAGCGTTGAGTATGCGAATGATACATCGTTCGTTTTCCAAAGTTTGTCTATCGCTCCTTCGATGGCACCTGTTCCGCAGATAATATTGGCCCCTTCGAACGCCGGTCCGGCAGCGGATGAACAACAGTGAAGGACCTGACCATCCCATAATGCAATTTCACCGTTCGTCCCGATATCGATATAGAGAGTGCGCTTACCCGTAAAGGTAAATGCGCATGAATGGATCCCGGCGGTAACATCCGATCCTATATATGCCGATACGAAACCGGGAAGATGGATTCGGGCCTTGGGGAACTGAGAAAATCTGATGTCATTCCCATCCAGCAACTTTTCGTCAGTAAACGCACAGGTAAATGGCGCGCTTGCTATGGCTATCGGATCAGCGCCGACAACCAGATGGATCATCGTCGGATTCCCTACGGCAGAGATCCGGACAACCTTTGATTTGGGGATGTGGTGTGTCTCACAGAGGAGCCCGATCATGTGATCGAGTTGTCCGATGATGGCTTTCTGTAGATCAATCAAACCGGAAGGATGCTCCGCTACATGCTGTATCCGACTGATCACATCGGCTCCCCAACGTTTTTGGTTGTTCAAGGCCGTTCTATACCCTACGATCTTTTTCCGATCCAAATCGACCAGATACACTACCACCGTCGTAGTTCCGATATCGATCGCACATCCATAAGCGGAACCAAGCCCATCTTCAACCGAACTTTGGATTGTATCGTCTTCGTCAAAAGAGGCCACCACTTTGTGACTATCACGGAAATCTTTTGGTACTTCCACCGTAGCCACATAGCCCGCCGGGAGAACCGTACGACAAGCAAGCCGATATCCGGCGTGTAACCGGGCCGTACTTATTAGCCGAGCATCGTCGTCGTTGTAACATAATTGGATGGTATCGGTACATCTCACCAGACATTTTCCGCAAAGACCGTTTGCACCGCAAGGTGCGTTCACCGTGATGTCATGATGATCAAACATTAATTCCATTAGGGTTCGATGGCCGTCTCCGGTTATCTCAAGACCATTCACCTTTGATTCATCATGAATTCTCCGTAATGTTTGCATTATTACGGATGGGATTGAATCCGATGAAAGGCCCGAAGCCAATACCACCGTTTCTTCGAACGATTTCCCTTCGATCTTCTCGAGAAACTCTCTGTCGCGTACAAACAAATTGCCTTGCTCATCTTTTGCGGCAAACAGCAGTGCGTTGATATAAGCGCGGGCGATGTGATCGAATGGCAGGTTTACATTCGATATGGCGAGCATGATTCCCATCAAACGGTCATCATGGCGTAGTTTTCTCGGCAAGTCGCGTCCGATACGAAACACCGTATCTCCAAGAGCGTGATTTGCAAATCGTTGCAATAAGTCTTCGATATATGTATCCAACGAGGATGCGGTAAACGCATCGGGATACAGTGTTAGCAAACCGTCCCTGCTCTGGCGCATCGCCGATCGCACTGCTTCGAAAACTACAGGATCTTCGAGTACTCGTGCCAACATCGGCTCTTGGGGATACCTTCGGTACCCGAAGTAGGCAGCGGCTGCATGACCGAGGTTATGAATGAATAATTTACGATCAACATAAGCCGCGATAGGAGAAACAGCTTCGATTTCTTTACATTCCGGAATTTGATTTTTAAATCCCAATCGATCTACGATCAACGTATTAAACGGTTCTGCCCTCATAATTAATGGATCGCCCGAAGTTTGGATCGGGACCATTTTTCCGATACTTGTTTCAACCAATCCGACATAACCGGACAATAAAAATCCTTGAGGCATATGCGGATAGAGAAACGATGCTAATTGGGCCGCCCCATCGTGAATATTTTCAGCAATGATGACGTCCAACGGATATGAAGGATAGTGTAGATACCTTTCAACGATGGCCTGTGCCAGTAACGGGGCGATTTTAGGCAACACCGTCTTACCAACGGAAACAGATAATACATCCGCGTGGACAATGGCAGAAATGACAGCTGCCTGGTTCGTCCCGTCGACAGCGCTCACGTTTTGGACTTCAATTGTCTCTTGTACCGTGTCAGAGACAATCTCTACGGTATATGAACGACGCTCATTGAGCAGATTGACCAATGTGGTATCAATATCGATAAACACCACATCATATCCGTTACGGGCAAATATCTGACCGATAAATGATCGTCCGATATTTCCCGCTCCCCACTGCACTAGCCTTTTCATTGGTGTCTCCCCACGTTGCTGATTAACATATTAGTTCCTACTTAATGAGTTTCTCCCTTTTCCAAGACCTTTGCAACCCGAATTCTAATAAAATAGCACTATCGTACAGCATCATGATATGTAAAGGGGAAATCATCAAACTTTCTTCATCAAGCGTTAAAAGTTATAATAAATTATTATTGACAAGAGGAAATTTCAAAATAGCTTCTGATGAAATAATCACTGTATAAATATACAGATATATCCTGAAAACGCTGGTCTGTGCCGCGGCGGTGCGCCACCGGATCGATTTTTGCAGTATTCACATCGCAATTTGTTGGTGGATATAGGAAAAGGGCTCCCTTTCTGTTATTGTTTAGTCACTTTCGAAGGACTGGATGAACTGCGGTTTTTGTGTCATCTTGGGTCTCCCTATTTAGGTATACCCATTATGGCATGCCACTTCCCCGAGATCAAGTACAAAAATGATTCCCTGATAAGAGTTTATGATTATTCAGGCTCCCTTTTCATCGGGAGCCCTAAAAACTAAAAGTTACAGATTAATCATCATAAGTACGAGCCTTTTCAGAAGATCACTAATTTTATTGACAAAGCATTTTGTGAATTATAGCATTTGAACGAATCAACTCAATGCCATACTTAACTACTTAGTTTGCTTTGGGCTACCTCTAATTTAAGGAGAACTGTATGAGAGAGAGATGTCAACGCTGTGGCAATAATTATGGTGACATAAAATTCAGGGAAGAGGAGTCACTCCCAGAAAATGAAAAAGCAGGATTTTACTGTGAGGATTGCTTTAAATATCTGAAGCGCAAATGGTGGGAAAATGAAAAATTAGCATATATGTTTGACAACGAGGGAAATAGAGCAGATAGTCCTGACTATAATCCTGACGATGTTTGGTTTGAAAATGATGAGTAAGTTTTCATAAACCGATTTTTCTTACGGTAGTGAAAACGGGTAGTACCAAGTATTCATATCGAATTTAGGCTACCTTTTATCCTAAACACAGTTGGGCTGTCATACAGAACAATACAGTTGAAAGCTATAAACTGCTCTACTAGAATGAACTGTTCCTGACTTTGGGAAAATGTATTTTACCAAGCAGTTCAAAGCCATATCCATCCATCAGGGGCTCCTCGATCCCTGCACCCGTGTAAATGGTTGAATGTATGAATAGTTGAATAGCTCATCAGAAAGCCCTCACAGGGATAACTCTGAATTCGAGATCTCGTGAGTTGGCGTTCTGCCCTCCATTGCGGAAATTCTGGAGCCACGCGTAGTAGCCGCTGTACTCCGAAGAACTCCAGTAGTACCCGGATTCAGAAAAAACCTCTTGGTAATTTCCTCCTAGATTATGGTTGAGATCATAGTATAGCATCAGTTCATCCTTACTCGGTAGAAACCAGTCGTCATACGTCACCCCATCCTTAATCACAACGAGATCGGCACAAACCTTCGCCGCATAGTCAGCTTTGAATTTATGTGGTTCGGAGTTGCCAAACCTTGCCACTATCTTCTCAGTATTGCTCTTTCCCGCTCCGATTGCTGTTTCGGTCCCCTTTACAGTTATATACATTCCTCCCCACACTTTCTCACTGAATTCATGGCTTGCGGAGGCAGCCTCCAGATACCGCCACCCATCGCTGTATGAGCCCTTGTCGTAGAAGATAACACCTCCCGCTGGGCCAACATCGCCAATGATATAATAGTCTCTCCAATTCGCATATAAAATCTTGTCTGACAATATTTTATCACTTTCAAAATCCCACGGTATCGAATACCCTGTATCTTTATACCATCCTTCAAACACATATCCTTTTTTATATGGAATTGCGGGTTCGGCTATGATTGAACCTGGGGAAATGTTGGATATTGGATTGATAGAGCTCCCACCACTACTATCAAATTTTACGGATTTCAACCTAATCCATTTCGCATATAATTTCACAGGTTCCGACTTATCCCATGTTTTCAGACTTTCCATCGTATCGGAATAATATGCAGCCCCTCTCCCGTCCATATCATCATAATATCCATCAAATATATATCCACTCCGAGTCGGTGCGCTTGCAGATGGCATAGAGGCCCCATAACCCACAGTTATACTCTTTGTTCCTCCAGAACCTCCTTGGGAATCAAGAGTTACGGAGTAATTATTCACCCTCCACTTTGCATAAAGCGTCATATCATCAAGCAGGACATCCTTTTTAAAATCCCATGCCTGACCATATTGTGCATCATTATACCACCCTTCGAAGGAATAGCCTTTTCTGGAGGGTTTCGCAGGCTCTCTGATGACGGAACCAAAAGTTTGTCCAGTCAAGTCGGGTGTGTCAGCCCCATTGAAGGCAACCCTCAGGCCTGAACGTATTGATGACAAAACTTCATTCGGCTCGGTAGGCATTTCTTGGAACATTCCTGATATTGGCAGCTTATAACTTATGACCTGCCCTTCAAATCCGAAATCAGTGACTGAGATGTATACGGTTTCAGAACCCTGAAAGAATTCTCTCCGCTCCTTTTCGTTTTCTCCGAAGGTTACCCAGAACTCCAGGACCTCGTTGTATGCATCCACTTTCTTCGCACGCACGACAGGATGATTACCGACACGCAGGAAATCTCCCTTGTCATTGTCGAGGAACATGTACTCAAAGAATCTTGGATCGATAGTGAATGAACTCGAGCTGAGTAATTCATCATTCCCCTTATACCTGAGAAAAACCAGAAAAATCCCACTCATCTCTTGCTGGCGGTCCAAGGCTTTCGTCTGTAACTCAAGCCTGCTTGCCATCTGCGGGGTGCTGTACCGCTTGTTCTTCATGTCAGGATACTCACTCAGCACATATGTCTCGCTCAGCAAAGGCACTGCTGTAAGTTGCAACGGTCCGTTTTTTAGGGTGAATGGTTCTACGACTTGTTGGAAATAAGTCGAAACACTATCTTTCCTTTCAAGGATTGTCCTCGCATACGTCGTGTTCTCATTCACTCCGCCTGCAAAAAGGCTCAATCCAACCAAATATAAAACTACAACAGTTATAATCAAAATCTTCTTCATATCTTAATATTCCTGCTCTGATCTAATGATTTAGCTTTTTCATATTCCGTATTCTTTTCCTTAACAATCCCTTTGCCGCCGATAGATCTGACCTTATCTATCACTTTCGTTGGCGGTTCAGGCTTTGAAATCTTGGAGCCTTTCAAAACCTCTATGGCGTTGACTACACTTCCTCCCTGGCTATTAAAATTTACCGTATACCATGGAACTTCATTAGAACACGATATCAGCACTACGACAATTAGCAGAGGAACCATGGAAAAGAGAAGAGTTGTTGCCATTGGTCCTTTTTTCATCAGACGCCTTCTGGGTAGGAATTCTTAGCACAAACACAGATCAAATCACTAATTAATACTACTTTATATCACCTCCACTAACAATAATTATTTACTTTGAAAGACCCTAGAGGTAGGACATACGCACTAAACCCATCTCATACATTCCCAACATACGCTTTCAGTGAGGATTTATCGTAAACAACTCTTATGTTTTGTAGTAAGTTATTTTATCTTATACAATACATCGATGAGGAAGTGTTAGTCCAATATTAAAATGAGCCTTTACAAATACCATGTTCATTACAGAAAATCATCTGAAAACATCCTCGTTTTTATTATCGCGATCCTAATGTGATAGAATTGGTGCATAAGCGTCGCTTTGCACTCCTTATTTCATATGGAAGACTCTATGTTAGGGAGATGGGTAATTACCGAGAACATAAGTTGGACCTCAGATGTATTGTAGGAACATGCTTGCATGTGAAATTTCCTTTTGCTACTGCTCGCTTATCGATTCAGCGACAAAATGGGTATGCCCGACAATAGAAGGCTTGTCCATAATCATGCTCCTGAAGGAATCAAACCATCACGGCATCCGATGGTCAGATGACGAAAATCATAGGAAAATTCTCTTCAGAAACGAGTGGGTTGCTTGTCCTTCGTTCCTGATTCGATGAATCCTTTCTTTTAAAAGCAAGGTATCTCATTTGCATGTGTCTTCTTTAAAAACAATACATTTTTCATACTTTTTTTCTTGAATCACCCAAGTGTATGCTTGCTACGTTTAACACATTTCTATACCATTGCCGACAAAAGTTTTTACCGGTTTAATCCTTAAAGATCGCGAATATCGACGAAGGAGGCGCTCCTATGTGTGGCTTTGTTGGAATGTTCGATGTCAAAGGCGATACGGCCCAATACCGGACCAATGTACTGGACATGTCGCGAAAAATCCGCCACAGGGGCCCCGACTGGTCGGGCATCTATACCGGTCCTTCTGCCATCATCGGTCATGAACGGTTGGCTATTGTCGATCCGTTGAGTGGGAAACAACCATTGTACAGCAAGGATGGAAAACTTGTGCTGGCTGTAAATGGTGAGATTTACAATCATCGTGAACTCAGGTTGCTTTACGACGGCTACCACGGTCGCCCGGCCTATGAGTTTTTAACCAACAGCGATTGTGAGATTATTCTCGCATTGTACCGGGACAAAGGATGTGCATTGTTTGAAGAACTCAATGGAATTTTCGCCTTTGCCCTCTACGATGTCGAGCAGGATGCATATCTCATCGGTCGCGATCATATCGGTATCATCCCGTTGTATCAAGGATGGGATGGCGAGGGTCATTATTATGTTGCCAGTGAGTTGAAAGCGCTGGACCGAACGTGTGCGGCTGTCGAAGAATTTCTTCCCGGACACTATTTCTATAGTAAAGAAACTCATCAGGTACAGTGGTATCACCGTGAGTGGAAAGATTATGAAGCAGTCAAACATGCTCCGATTGATGAAAAAGCAGCGATTGCCGCTGTCCG
>JAAYIV010000015.1 GCA_012523305.1 Spirochaetales bacterium | reverse complement strand
TGGGCGCGATTGGGTTTGAACCAACGACTTCTACCGTGTGAAGGTAGCACTCTCCCGCTGAGTTACGCGCCCTAAAATCTGTTAGCAATAGTACGGGATATCAACGAATTTGTCCATATGAATTATTACACTTAGTTGTGGGAATGCAAATTTTCGCCAAAGCTTCAGTTTCATCCGAAACAAATAATACTTGTGTCCCTTGGTTGCACTCGTATATACAATCACGAAGGCTTTTGCTAGTTGTTTGTGAAAAGTCACCAATAATTACCAGTTTCATCATGTACATGACGTATTTTTGTAAAACTTCTCTGGCAAGTCCTGTGCTTAATGTAAAGAATCGGGCATCGATCGCCGAAGCATCAACTATCATACCGTCACAACCATGATCATGACGAACGGTGACTAACAGATCCAATGCCGCATCCACATCCTGGAATATTGTCGAACTGGATGGTACCCGGGCAACCATCATTTTGTTATGTTCGATACAACGAATATTCATGTACATCCTCGATTCTCGACGTGATTACATGTATCACTTTGCTCTTGCTTCATACTGCCGATAATTCGGTTTGTCAATATGCATTATGAAATTGACATTTCAGATGACTAATCGCATGGTTATTCAATGAATTTTGTTTTTCATGGTTGATTATATGTAAATCTGGGATAATGTTAATGTATTTGGAGTACGACATGAATTGGACAAAATTATGGATTGTGTTACTAGTCTTGGTCTTGATCGTAGGGTCATTGGGAGCCACTGTTGCTGATCAAAGCGAGGTAAGGCTAGGTTGGCCGATAACAACATCATTGATCATAGGATTCGGCAGCGGTTCTGCGGCAATCGGGGATCACAACGGAGCAGTGTTCGGAGCAGCTGTTGATGGAATTGGCTTGGGTTCAGCAATCATCGGTGCGTTCGGTCTTGGCATCGATTGGTTCGGTGTTGGTTTCGGTAAGGGAATCACGGGTGATACCAGTAGCTATGAAATAACGACACCGTTGGGAAAATTGAGTGCGGGCATGATCATTGGCGGAGGAGCTGTCATTGCAGTCTCTAGAGTACTGCAAGTAATTAGAACAACGATCTGGGGAGTTTCAAATAATAAGAAAATTAGGGAACAGGCGGCACTGGATGTGGCGTTGGTTCCTCATCCAGCATCCGATCGAATAGTTTTGAAAGCCAAGATTTCCTTTTAAGATATTTCTTTGACGATGTATATGTATGGAAAATCATCACTTTGACTCCGTGTTGTGTCGAACGTCTTGCCACAGATCGAAAAAGTCTCTAGGATTGTTGCTAATGCAACAAAGTCTAATGGATACAAGAATATGTGGCATGCTTAACACCCCGCTGTTCAATTCACTCGAAATAGGTGAATTGACTCATGTTCTCAATTGTCTGGGAGCCTCGACTCGTTCGTTCGATGCCAAGCAATATATCGTGAGAGAAACGGATGTAACCGGTGAAATCGGGGTGGTACTAAGCGGGAGCGTGCAAATAATTACGGAAGATGCCTTTGGCAATCGCTCGATTACCGCTAAACTCGCGGTAGGGGAGCCGTTCGGACAGGTGTATGCCAGCGGTAACATTCAAGCAAGTCCGGTTTCGGTACAAGCCGATACGGATTGCAGCATATTGTTTCTCAAGTTCCACAAGATTGTCTCGCCATGTGCGAGAGCGTGTCGGTTCCATTCAAAAATCATCGAGAACATGATGGGTGTATTGGCTGACCGCAACCTGATGATGAATCGAAAACTGGTAATTCTTTCACAGCGTTCGATCCGTGACAAGTTGATGGCTTACCTGGTATGGCAAAGTGAATTGCAGCACGCCATGGATTTCGAGATTCCCTTCAACCGGGACGAATTGGCTGATTTCTTATGTGTGAACCGCAGTGCACTTTCTCGAGAGATCTCAAAAATGGCGGACGAACGAATTATTGAAACAGAACGCTCTCATTTCCGGATTCATGTGATAGAATAATTCTATCCGGAGGGTACGGTTATGAAATCAGAGGAACTGTTTGCGAAGCAACGAACATATTTCGCGGAAGGACATACCCGATCATACGCCAATCGAATTGAAGCCCTGACAAATCTCAAGAAGATGGTACTTGAGTACAGCGATCGTTTTGCTGAAGCTCTGTACGCGGATTTGGGTAAAACCGCTTATGAGAGCTACATGAGTGAAACAGGCATTGTATTGCATGAAATTTCTTATGCTATGTCACACTTGCGCCGTTGGATGAAACCTCGCAGGGTTCTACCGTCTTTGGCCCAGATGCCTGCGTCAAGCCTAATCTTATCAGAGCCGTTGGGTGTGGTACTTGTCATGGCTCCATGGAATTATCCCGTACAATTGAATCTTGTTCCATTGGTCGCGGCCATAGCGGCTGGGAATTGCGCGATCCTCAAACCATCAGCTTATGCTCCGAATGTTTCCCAAGTGATTACGACTGCGATATCGTCAACTTTCAAAATGGAATATATTTCTGTTGTTCAGGGAGGGAGAGTCGCCAACGCCAATTTATTGGAATTGCCGTTTGACCATATTTTCTTTACCGGTAGCACAACAGTCGGAAAGGTGGTGATGGAAGCGGCTGCGAAGAATTTGGTTCCGGTAACACTCGAACTCGGAGGCAAAAGTCCGGTTATCATTGACAGGAATGCTTCAATCGAGAAAGCTGCTAAAAGCATCGTATTCGGGAAATTGATCAATACAGGGCAAACATGCATCGCACCAGATTATATCTTGGTGCATTCGAGTTGCAAACAACCGTTGGTGGAGGCTCTCAAACGACAGATCACATTGGCAATGGGTTCCGATATTTTACATAACCCCGAATACCCAAAGATAATAACTAAAGAGAAGCTAGATCATCTTGTCGGATTGCTCGAAGGATGTACTATCCTACACGGAGGGTCCCATTCACAGGATCGTCTCGAACCTACGTTGGTTGATATCGAAAACAATCAAGAGCATCCGCTGATGCAAGAAGAAATCTTTGGTCCGATTCTCCCGATTCTTGAGTTTGATGAGATTGAGGATGCCGCGGATTATGTGGCCAATCGTCCTAAGCCATTGGCGTTCTATCTCTTCACCAATGACCGTACGCTAGCGAAAAGAATGATTGCCAAAATCTCTTTCGGCGGTGGGTGTATCAATGATACGATCATGCACATCGGAAATCCTAGAATGCCTTTCGGGGGCGTGGGCTATAGCGGTATGGGTGCCTATCATGGGAAAACAGGATTCGATACGTTCAGCCATAGGAAAAGTATCCTGAGAAAATCACTTTTGTTTGATGTTCCGATGCGTTATCATCCGTACAAACCGCAATACATGAAGATGATCAAAAGATTTCTACACTGATTTTATTGGTAAACGACAAAATCTTTCTCAAAATCAAACGCTTTTTGATGCCATGACCTTGTAAGGCCGAGGCGATCTCCTTCTCCATGTTTGATTAATGTCGGTGGTTTCCCTTCCACCCTCAGTTTGAAGAGAGGTTCGATCACATCGGTTCTGAAAACGGTGAGCGTCGTATCAAGACGATTGGCCGCACTTCCATCGGTATAATATCCGAGCAACGTGACTTCTTGTCGTATGAGCACGATGGTGTTTACTTTGTCGGGAGTAAATTGACGCCTTCCGGGAAGTGAGTAAAGGATCGGCTTGTCAGCCTCTGCTTCGAATTCAACGAACAAGACCTCTGATGGCAAGGTTCCGGTATAAGATTCGACTGAAGTCTCCAAGTCTCTAACGATTTCCACGAAACTGCCGTAATAGGTCATCATCGCATCATATCGTTGTGCTTCGATAGGTGTCATGCCCAGCCCGCCATCAGGAAGAGTATCGCCTTGGAGCCTGGAACGTTTCGAATTTTCCATGTCATACACATAGATACTGTTGTCATCGAGGTGGTTTATATAAAAAAGATTCTTACCGATCATTGATAGTCCGGAGGCTCTGTCCTTGCTGATTTCCTTTAGATTGGTCCCGTCGATTTTTCCTAAGAGAATCCCCTTGTCACTTGAAGATATGGCTAGTCTCCCATCAGCTATGGCATAACTATCAACCATGCCGTCATAGGTCTTGATCGCTAAAGAACCGTCGATCCCCATGCGGAACAGATATCCATTCTCGGTGAAAAAAATCCACGAGCCGATGGCCTCGGCATCCTCAAATGTATGACCAGAATAGTATCGGGTCGAAATTGTTGGGTTGAGTGAGACCGCCACCAATGATTCGTGGTTTTCTTTATCGGCATATGCGAGAATCATCTCTTTGCAGACTGAGAGGATTATTCCACCGGAGTGATAGAGTTTTTGTTCTTGATTCTCAGCTCCGATGATACTTCGAAAGAGACCTTCCCGATTATGATACGAATAGTACAGGGCTCCGTCGAAAAGATGAGCGCTGGAGATGCCGGAACCGGTTACTGTTGTCGTTTCGAATGAGGTAAGATCAAACGCAGTGATTTGTTTGTTGTTTTGTACGTCGATGTAATAGAGAACCGAATCGAAGATACCAAGCATCGGTCCGTTCAATTCCGCGAGTATGTCAAATTCAAGAAAATCATTGCCGATTGCTTGTGAAGGCAAATGATAAAGATATCCGAACGTTGTACCGTCATCAAATTGAATCGTAGTCGTGTAATAGAGGTGTTCTTCATCAGTTTGGAGCACATAGGCTCCGTTACGTAGATTTGACGGAATATTTCCACGTAAAGACGAATCGCAATCCACGGCACTATCGATCACGTAATTAGCGATCTGCTGCGATGTGTTTCCGTCGATGACTATCCTGTTTGTAGAACTACAGGCGATGGCGAACATGAGAACCGATACTATAAAAATTATTGATACTATTCTTGCAGTTATCCGCCAGCGCATGATATTCCTTATTCTGTTTCTCCCATGACTGTAGCCTACCAACGTCATGCTCGTCAAGAAAATCGACAATTTATCCTTTCAAGTTACGATCGGGATGCCAAATAAAGAGAAGCTGCCGGTTCGACGACAGCTTCAAAACATGTAATTACTATGTTATTACCGTTGGATTCGTGCAGAACCACCTTTTGCAAAAGCTTCTACTTGTTCGAGCGTTGCCATGGTGGTGTCTCCAGGATAGGTCGTCAGCAACGCACCGTGAGCCCAACCGAGTTTGAGCGCATCTTCAGGGTCCTTCCCGGACAATAGACCAAAAATGAGGCCGGCAGCAAATCCATCGCCGCCTCCGACACGGTCATATACGTCAAGCGAGCATGTCGGGGCTTGATAACCTTTTCCGTCGAGCCAAAGGACTGCGCTCCAATCATGACGGTTGGTCGAACGAACTTCTCGCATAGTGGTCGCGACAGCCTTGATGTTCGGGAAACGTTCTGATACGGTAGCCATCATGCCAAAGAATGAAGAAGGGTCGAGCTTGCCATGTTTTTCAACCTTTGGCCCTTCGAGACCCAACCCCATTTGAAGGTCTTCTTCATTTCCGACGAGCACATCCACATGCTCGACGATTCTACCCAAAACACTCTGTGCTTTCTTTACCGGATCTTCGCCCTTCGCTGCATTCGAAGCCCACAACTTTGCCCGGTAATTGAGATCGAACGACACGACTGCTCCGGCAGCGTGTGCGGCTTTCATTCCTTCGATTACCAACTCGGGGGTAGTACTTGAAAGAGCACTGAAAATTCCGCCGGAATGGAACCAGCGGACGTTGTCGGAAAAGACTGCTTTCCAATCTACACTTCCAGGCTGCAATCTGGCCGCTGCTTCATCCGATCGGTTATAAAAAACCACGGGCGGACGGACTCCGCCGCCCATATCGCTCCAGACCTGGGCCATGTTCGGTCCGTGTACTCCGTCGTGCTCATACCTGGTATAGAATCCATGGACTCCCATGCGGCGTACTTCAGCTTCGATTTTCCGTCCGATGGGGTAGTCGACCATTGCCGAAACAACCCCTGTCTTGCATCCGAAAGCCCTTGAGAGGTTGGCTGCTACGTTAAATTCGCCACCAGAGACATGAACTATGTATGTATCAGCATATTCGAATGGGACGATTCCTGGATCAAGCCTTGTCACCAATGCACCGAGAGCGATAAAATCGTACGGCTTCACGCTGATCGTCTTCTCATGTTCCTTTGCGGGAGGAATAGATAATTTTCCCATATAAACACTCCTTCTTTAATGTATTATTTATTACAATGTGTAATGTTTCCATAGTATTCAAGAGTCATTCTTTGCCATGCCCGATTCAATCCGCGTGGCAAAATTCTCCAATCTATTAAGGACAAACTCCTTGTTCCGTTCACGTTTCGGTAACTTTTGGGCTTGGACGGTAATATGGCGGTACAAGGCTGAAACAAGATCGCGTTGTTCGGAAATGAATGCGAATTTCGGTTCGTTCAACTTCAATACCACCATCCCGGCTCCCGGCTTTGCAAATGCCTGGACGTTCGGAATCATATATTTTTTAGCAATGATGCATAACTGCAAGCGATCATTATGTTTGAGCAATTCAATCGTATGCCTGAGGTGTTCAAGATACTCTTGGGGGAGATAATTGCATGGTCGACGTACATACAGTTCGACTGCTCCGGCTTTCACATTACCCTTAAGGACATCGTTTATTCTTGGCAGGCAGATAAGGAAAAGGTAATCCTGCTTCTGTAGAATTTGTATGACAATCTTATCATATTCCTTAGCCTTCTCAACAATTGCAATTCGTTCATCGAGAGGAACATTATTACGGATAAGCATCTGTTCTAAGAGGTGTGTCGGCATTCCGGTAGTCGGCAATATTTCTAGATTGGCCGCATACGAACCCGGCATCGACAAGAATGCCAGCCTTTGTGTGTTCACGTTTGAAATCGCTTTGCCGATGAAGGTTCTGACCAGCGGTTTGCATTGATCGAGTTCCGCGTTGAAAAGTTTCTGCATCGCATCGACTTGGATCGGATCAGCTGAAAAATGGTAGGCGATTGTCGCTTTTTCTTGGTGCTTGACCGATACGGACGAGACCGCTGCCTGTCCCTGTAAGATGAAATGCGTATGTCTGAATAGTCCATCGAGCTTTCGCGGATAGTAATAGCTGGTTATTGCCCCGGTAAGGTAGAACGGGAGCCATTTCTCAACGGCACCTGCCAATTCGCTGCTATCTCGTGCCAATGTGTGGATGATTTTTATCTTTGTTCCCTTTCGGATACATTGCACCAAGAGATAACTCCACATGCGGGCAAACGCCGGATATGAATTTATCCAGTCCATCGATTCGTCACTGTACAGCAATAAAACCGATTGTTGTCCCGCTGAGAGCGTACGGAGCAACAACTTCGTCACAGCTTCCTGAAGGCCGCCGGTCCCATGAAATGTCTGGGACAACACACTGGTTCCCGAAGGCTCTTGCGGTAGCTCGAGATGATGCGTTTGTCGATTTTCGGCCATTGTCGCTTGTGATATGGTATCTAGTAAGGTTTGAATGGTTTCTCCTGTGATTTTCGAATCGTTGGTGAGCCATCGTGTCACATAGTTTGCAATTATCGGTTCCGCGACATCCTTTTCTTCAAAAGTGTGCCCTGTCAGTTCAAGTAACGCTACTCGTTGGAAATCTTGTTTGGCGATCGAAGCGAAATATGCTCCGATAGATATGATATAGCGTGAATGGAAGTTCGGTTCTCTTGAACCGGTTCTCCAACGGCTTACAAGCGAGGGATCTATACCCAAAGCCTCGGCCAACAACATGTTCGTTGTATTTGACATCTTCATCAATAGATTCAATTTCTCATTGAAACGCATCGCATGCTCCTTACCCCTCTCGCGCATTGTAGCATAGAGATCGTTTAATGTCACATAGTGATATAAAGACAATCTTTTGCTTGAGCACTCTGCGAACCCTATGATACTCTTGATTCTAAACATAGCCAAGAAGCCGGAGCATTACGATGATCGTACGAGGTCCGGTTAGGTGATGCATGAAAACGAGCGAGCACAATCATTGTCTTCCCGATGGATTTTTTGTTTGGACGTATACCCATGTTTAACCAAGAACAATTGCCTTATTTGCTTCAAAAAGAACACATCGCACAACTGCAGAAAGACAGTATCCTCATCGGCGATCGTCGTACATTTCCATTCGAACGATCATTCGTGCGGTGTCATGATATCACATCGGTAGCCGATGCGATACGAGCGATGGTAACCCAAGGCGGCGGTCCGTTGCAGGTCGCTCTTGTCAGCATGAAATTCTTGGCTCGTCAAATAGCCCGTTCCATCGTTCCCTGTACCATCGAAACATTTGACGAAGCCATCCGGATACTCAGTAAGGCCAGACCGACAAACACTACCATGGCTAGAACTCTCACATCCTTTGGGGTCAAACTGACTGCAATCGAGTTTGATAAACGCACAATTGTGGAAATCGTTGACAACCTAGTCCATATGATAGAAATAGACTTTGATCGGCAGTATGACCTGATGAGTGATTTCGGATCTTCGGTCATAACGGATCAAGATGGTATTCTCACCACATGTTTTGCCGAACACTCATTCTTGCTGAGTTTGCTGAAGGCCAAGGATCAAGGTAAGCGATTCAAGGTGTTTGTCCCTGAAACCAGGCCATACCTGCAAGGAGCGAGACTCACCGCTCCGTCATTGGTTGAGCTGGGCATAGAGACCGCATTGGTCACCGATGGTATGGCAGGTCACCTGATGGCGAACAAGATAGTCAATCGATACATGACGGCGGCAGATGCGGTGGCGATGGATGGCAGCATCGCCAATAAGATAGGCACCTTAACCAATGCTGTCTGTGCCTTACATTTTCAAATACCGTACCATGCCTTCGCGGTATCTCCCGATACCAGTTTGCATTCATGTGATGATATAGTAGTCGAACTGCGTGACGGTAACGATATCAAGCGTGTCATGGGAACACCGATTACGGTAGAACAGGTCCAAGGATATTATCCCGCATTCGATGTGATTGACGCTACATTGATTACTTCAATTATTACCGGAAAGGGAATGTTTGCTCCGAACCAAATAACTCATGCATACGACGAGGTGACGTAATGAAATCAGCGATCATCGGGGGGACCGGTGTTACCAGTTTTCCGTCTTTACAGTTAAAGGAACAGTTTGTTTCCACCACATACGGAGATGTGATCGTATATGTGCGGCAAACTGACGATTCAATCGTGTTCATGCAGCGTCACGGAGTCGGACGGAATAAAGTACCACCCCATCTCATCAATTATAAAGCAAATATTGAAGCGATGAGGATGTTGAAAGTACAACAGGCCGTCGCGATGTATGCGGTGGGTTCGATTTCCAGTCTCGTCCTACCCGGATGTTACGGTCTGATCGACCAGTTCATTGACCTGAGCGGCGGAGGCAGGGATGCTACGTTCTATACCGGGTCGGACCAGAAAGTACGGCATATTCCGATGATAGAACCTTACAGCAAACGATTGAGGTTGAAATTGTTCCAAGAATTCAGCCTGCGCGGGAAACAGGTCCCGATGAAAGGAACCTACATATGTACCAACGGCCCGCGATTGGAGACTCCGGCTGAGATTTCCATGTTTAGGAAGTTTGGTGCTGATTATGTCGGCATGACGGCAGCCACTGAGACTATTTTGGCGAATGAAGCCGAAATTGACTTTGCCGGTATCGCATTTTCGGTCAATTGGGCAGCCGGGTTGGATGCCGAAGGATTTTCTTTCGTTGAGGAAGAAACCCTCACAAAAATGGTCTCAGAACTATTGGATGTATCACTGAAGGTACTTTCTTGACATATGCGGAAGGTCGCATGAGATTATGGGGCATTTGAATAAGGTCATCGAAATTGAAAAGACAACTATTCGCATCCGGGATATCGAGCTGTCGGAATCTGATTGGTTAACTCAATATTTTGTCAAGGTTTCCCGGGAAACGGACTTCTTGGCGATAGGACCCGAAGCCCCGATAGATCCTGATCAGATTCGAAATACCGTAGAGCAGATTTTATCTTCCTTGCGCGACATATGTATAATCGCAGTCCAGGATGATGAGATAGTCGGAGCGCTTACATTCGTGTGCGGCAAGCGGCCGAAACTCGCTCGTTCGGGCTCTTTGGGCCTGAGTGTCATAAAAACCATGTGGAACAGAGGTATCGGTTCTGCATTACTACGTATTCTTTTGGATTGGGCAATTACAAATGAAATCGGAAAAATCGATTTAAAGGTCAGTCAAGACAATGCCCGGGCGATTGCGCTCTATCATAAATTTGGTTTTGTCGAAGAGGCTGTTTCCAAAGATCAGTTGTTCGTGAAGGGCAGATATGTTGATCTGGTTTGGATGGGATTGAAATTGGGTTTTTACAAAGAAAACCGTGCTGCCTTCAATAAAGACCCACACCCGTCGTATGCATTCAACCAACCGATACATATCAGAAGTGCTCGCAGTGACGATGCCGCTTCGATTCTCTATTTCTTGCACCTTGTTTCCAAGGAAACACAATTTCTGTCAATGGGTGAGGAAGGACCTCTGATCAGTATCGAAGAAGAAAGGAAATTCTTGAATGCCGCCTGTGAAGATCCTCGAAGTCTGTATCTGATCGCGATGCACGGGAAAACTGTCGTGGGCATGATATCCTTTTCTGCTGGACGTAGGCCGAGGACTCAGCACGCGGGAGAGTTTTCAATTGCGGTGTTGCGCGCATTCAGTGGCATAGGCATAGGACGAGCTTTCATTCAGAGGATGGTTCATTGGGCAAGATCGCAACATATCCACAAGATATCTCTGGAAGTTAGGATTGAGAATATCCCTGCGATCAGACTCTACCGGTCGTTTGGCTTTGTCGTTGAAGGGCGGATTACGAGAACAGTCTATTACGACGGTTATTTTTGGCATTCATATATGATGGGATTGGTGCTTGAATGATCCGCTAAAAAAGATAGCGGAAGAAGGATAGCCCTTCCTCCGCCTTTGATCCGTATTAATCGACGTATCGGATGGTTTGCCAAATGGCATCATATGTTGCCAAGTTCTTACCGAGATCATTTTTCAGTTCGTAGTTCGAAAAATCTTCTTCTCTATAAAATGGCGTGACCGTCATCAACTTGCCTGCTTCGCTGTGGATGGTATCCGGAAAGTGGAAACGATCGAGAAATTCGGCATATATTTCTGGTCGAAGGAAGAAATCGATGAATTTATGTGCCAGATCGATGTTTTTTGCACCTTTGGGAATTACCATCGAATCGAAGTACATCGGCCCGCCTTCTTGTGGTAGGATAAAATCGATTTCATCCCATCGAGCAGGGTCAAGTTCTTCGAAAATGCCTTCGGCATACCCTTGCACCACCCAGAATTCTCCGGTAGCAAATGATTTTGCGAATCCCTCGGCATCGAATTTAACGATATTGGGTTTCCACTGTTCATTGATCAGACGTTGGGCTTCTTCGAGTTGCTTCAAATCGGTCGTATTGACCGAGTATCCGAGATAAGCTAACGCGTCGCCTATCACTTCACGCAAGTCATCGAGCATGCTCATCCTGCCAGCAAGGCGTTTATCCGCAAAGATACTCCAGCCACGAGCATAGTCAGTGACCTTTGTCTTGTTGACGGCGATACCGGCCGCTCCCATGTAATAAGGTACCGAGTATGCCATGTTCGGATCAAATTCAGCTATTTTCAATGCTGAGGGCTTGATGTATTTCAAGTTGGGTATCTTCGCATGGTCGATTGGTTCCAACATGTTTTGGGTGATTAAGATTGATGTATAATCCTGTGACGGGAATACAATATCATATCCGGATCCGCCGGCTGCCAGTTTAGCATACATATCTTCGTTGCTGGCATAATTGTCAAGAACGACCTTGACCCCATACTCTTGTTCAAATTTCTTGATAACTGAATCCGGAGTATAATAGGTCCAGTTATAAAGGTAGAGAGTCTCCTGTTTTTTACTACAACTTGACAGGAACAGCATGGCAGTAAGAACTGCCACTGCGACAAGTACCGCTGATCGGATGCGATTATGTTTCATTGCAACCTCCAATAGAAAGGGATGCTCGATGTCCGGGATAACCTCAAGGCCATCACCCGGACTGATTAAAAAAACGGTATGGCCTAGGATGATGCTGCGATAGTTTTTAAGAAACGTTTTAATGATAGCGCTAAAATCATAATCCCTAGGATAAGTACGAGTGAGAGGGAATTGATTACCGGGGACACCCCGTAGCGAATCATGGAATAGACATACAGCGGTAAGGTCGTCGACCCGGGGCCGGAGACAAAGAATGTGATGACGAAGTCTTCCAATGACATGGTGACCGACATCAACATGCTCGAGACTATTGCCGGCATGATAGACGGAATAACTACCTTAAACAGTGTTTGGCGTTCGGTTGCCCCTAGATCTCTGGCTGCTTCGATGATTGAAAAATCAAACTCATCGAGCCGGGCTGACACGAGCAAGAACACAAACGGGATGTTGAAGGTCGTGTGCGCCACGAATATCGTGAACATGCCGAGAGGTATCTTCACCGCGGTGAAGAAAATCAGCATGGAGATACCGATGATTACTTCGGGCAGTACCATGGGGAGGAAACTTGCGATCTGGATATAGGTTCTGGATTTGAATTTATACCATTTGATGCCGATAGAAGCGAGAGATCCGAGCACTGTCGCTACGATGGAACTCGAAATCGCGATGATGAAACTATTGGTGAAAGCCTTCCACAAAGCTTCAGATTCCATGAACAGTTGCACATACCACTTTAATGAGACCCCTGTCCAACGCATTCCCTTGGATTCGTTGAACGAGTAGAAGATAACGACGATAAGCGGGGCAAACAAGAATACGATCACCAGTACGAGCATGATGTTTGAGAAGCCGAATCTGCGGTGATCGCTGAAGTGTTGGTTTTTCGGTAATTTGTAAGGACCCTGCGGTCCGGTCGGAGGACTGACCAGCTGGGTGGGAACCAATCGTTTTTTGCCATTTTGCTTCGGAGGCGCTGTTTTTTTATTACTATCCATCAGCGGCCTCCGGTTGAATTTTTCAAAGAAGATTCAATGATTGCTGTCCCGTTGATTTGCAGATCATCCCGGTCTTTAACCGGTTGTTGTTTTAATCGGGCACGTTCGCGTGCGGTACTGGTCATCATCCAAAGCACCCCTAAGGTACTGAGCAAGGTGATGATCAAGCTGAATGCCGAAGCCAAAGGCCAGTTACGCGTCTTGGTGACCTGGTCGACGATGATGTTACCGATGAGATAAGAATCTTTTCCTCCGACGAGCAACGGAACGGTATATGCTCCGAAGATCGGAATAAACGTAAAAATGACACTTGTGATGATTCCGCTTCTGATATTCGGGAGCAAGACCTTGAAGATCGCTTGAGGTTTTGTCGCCCCGAGATCCCTTGCTGCCTCGAGCAAAGCGAAGTCGAACTTATCGATCGTGGTGAATAACGGAAGGATGGCGAACGGGATGTACATGTAAATCAAAACTGTTATGACCGCACCTTGGTTATAGATCAACGAAAGGCTCTCTTTGATGATGCCCAGTGTTTTCAATGCCTCGTTGACGAAGCCTTCGCTCGAAAGAATCGAAATCCAGGCATAGACCCTTATCAACGAGTTTGTCCAGAAAGGGATGATGACCATCCCCAACCAAAAAGTCTGATGTTTGCTGCGAGCCATGGCATAACCGCAGGGAAGGGCAAGCACGATGGTCAAAAGGGTTGATAGGGATGCGACCCACAATGTCCTTAGCAAAACCCTGAGGAAGTTCGGATTGAACATCTGCTTGTATGCGGTCATGGTCACGGGAAGCTCGACACCGCCATACAGTCCCTTGGTGAGAAAACTATAGATAATGATAATGAGCAAAGGAACCATGAAGAATAGCGAGAGCCACAAGCCCATCGGGGTTGAATACACCAACCCCAATCGCCTGGTTCGCTTGTCTTTATCAGAAATTATCATGTATCTATCACCTCGACGATATACCCGTCTTCTGCACTCCACGAAACATAGACTTGGTCTTTCCAATCAATATCAGGCCCTTCGTCCATATAGTTGTTATGCTGTTGGATGACCTTCAGTACGGTCTGGTTTTCCAAGCTCACATAATACTTCGATTGGAACCCCGAATAGATCGGTTCCTCAACGATTCCTTTGAACAGATTGATATCCTTTCCCACTCTTCGTGGTTCATCTCCGGTAATTTTGATTTTTTCAGGTCGGATGGTAAACGAAACACGCTGTCCCACTTCCAATGGATCATAATCGGTCACAAGAATCGATTTGCCCAGATCGGGGATATCGAGACTTACCAGATATTCCTCTTCGAACGGAGCGCACGAGAGTACTGTCGCCGGGAATAAATTTGTCTCCCCGATGAATCGTGCGACAAAATCAGTTGCCGGGCTCTCATAAATTTCATATGGCGTACCGATTTGGAGCACCTTGCCTTGATTCATGACCGCGATCCTGTCGGAAACCGAAAGGGCTTCGCTTTGATCGTGCGTCACATAGATGAATGTAATGCCTATCTGATCATGTAGGTGATCGAGTTCTACCAGGAGGTTTTGGCGCAGTTTCGCATCAAGAGCTGACAGTGGTTCGTCGAGCAACAGCACGCTTGGTTCGTTGATCAATGCCCGGGCAATGGCCACGCGCTGTTTCTGGCCGCCGCTGAGCATACTCGGCTTCTTGTCGACATGGTCGTCGAGTTGTACGAGATGAAGATACTCGCGTACCTTTGCCTGTAATTTCGCAACAGGAATCTTCTTAAGACGTAATGGAAACGCCACATTGTCGAATACGCTGAGATGCGGGAACAATGCATAGTTCTGGAATACGGTATTTACTTGTCGCTTGTCCGGTGGAAGTGGCAAAATATTCTTGCCATCAAGCAATACCGTGCCCACATCGGGGGAATCGAATCCTGCGATGATTCTGAGCAGGGTGGTTTTTCCGCACCCGGAAGGACCCAATAAGGAGAAGAACTCTCCTTTCCTAATCTCCACGCTTACGTCATCGAGCGCTTTGAACGAACCGTACGCTCGGGAGACATCCTTGACCGTGACGTCAAAACCTTTCAATCTTTTTCCCTTTCCCCCTTACCGTCATGATGCACAGCACTGCTAAACGCTGCAGACCCCTGCCAGTTACGCAGTACTAATAGGGTATTTGTGGTTCCCTGTCAATACTATTTGCCTCCAATTTTTGAAGGTTTTTTTATTCGTTCATATATAAAGAATAAAAAAAACCGGCCTTGTGCACTTGGTAACAAAGCCGGGATCCGT
This sequence comes from Spirochaetales bacterium, assembly GCA_012523305.1. Taxonomy (GTDB): domain Bacteria; phylum Spirochaetota; class Spirochaetia; order Sphaerochaetales; family Sphaerochaetaceae; genus JAAYDK01. The sequence continues at coordinate 6,366 of JAAYIV010000015.1, read as the reverse complement.
ATCAATAGGGCAATCAGACCTGGTAGGTTGATGAAGCGACATTGCCGCCAGTACCTGTCCAATTAGTGTGGAAGAATTCTCCTTCCGGTTTGTCAATCCGTTCGTATGTGTGAGCCCCGAAGTAATCGCGTTGGGCTTGCAGGAGGTTTGCCGGCAATTTTGCGCTTCTGTACCCGTCGAAGAATGCGAGGGCACTGCTCATCGCAGGTGTCGGGATTCCAGCCTTTACCGCCCTGGCAATCGTATTGCGCCATGCTTCTTGGCATTCGTCCATTACATCAGTGAAGTACGGATCGACGAGCAGATTGTCAAGATTGGCATTGCGATCGAACGCATCTTTGATCTTGCCCAAGAAAACGCTCCTGATGATGCATCCTCCTCTCCACATCAAGGCGATTCCGCCATAGTTCAACTTCCAGCCATTTTCCTTGGCAGCTTCCCTCATCAACATGTAGCCTTGGGCATAGGAAACGATCTTGGAAGCAAGCAATGCCTTGCGAACTTCTTCGATCAGGACTTTCTTCTCACCGTCAATCGATTGATCCGGGCCCTTGATTACTTTACTTGCCCTGACTCGTTCATGCTTAAGGGCGGAAAGGCAACGTGCATAGACGGCTTCGACGATCAATGTGACGGGAACTCCGAGTTCCAACGAGCTGATGCCGGTCCATTTGCCGGTTCCCTTCTGCCCTGCACGGTCGAGGATTTTTGTAACGAGCGGTTGTCCGTCATCATCTTTGACAGCCATGATGTCCCGGGTGATTTCGATGAGATAACTATCCAATTCACCTTTGTTCCATTCGTCGAATACTTCATATAGCTGTTCGTGATCCAGTCCGAGTCCCAAGCGAAGCAGGTCATACGCTTCACAGATCATCTGCATGTCACCATATTCAATCCCGTTATGAACCATTTTCACATAATGGCCGGCACCATCTTCTCCGACCCAGTCACAGCAGGGATTCCCGTCGTCTACCTTGGCAGAAATTGCTTGGAGAATAGGTTTGACCAGCGGCCACGCTGCAACATTCCCTCCGGGCATGATCGATGGTCCGCGCCGAGCGCCTTCTTCGCCACCGGAGACTCCCGTACCGATATAGAGGATTCCTTTTTCACGCAATTCGGCAGTTCGCCGTGTAGTGTCGGGGTAATGTGAATTTCCACCATCGATAATCACGTCGCCCTTGTCAAGCAATGGTAAAAGCTGTTGGATAAATTGATCGACGACCTCACCGGCTTTCACCATGAGCATTACTTTGCGAGGCTTTGCCAAAGTCGCTACAAGTTCTTCCATCGAATGGGTGCCGATGATCGTGGTGCGACCTTTGGCTGCATCGTTGAGAAAATCATCAACCTTTGACACCGTTCTGTTAAACACTGCGACGGTATACCCGTGATCATTCATATTAAGAACGAGATTCTGGCCCATGACCGCCAGTCCAATCAACCCGATATCAGCTTTCTTTGCCATCTTTTTTCTCCTGTGCTTGTTGTACTTATACGTAATCTATGCATCCTTGAAGCGATCGGCGTGAGCCCACAACCCGACCGCGGGATTTGAAATATAATAATATCGTTCTCCGTCTCCGGTGGTATTCCATCCATCCTTTATCGAAGCATTGACATAACGTTCGTGCATGAGAGCCAGTTCTCCGTATTGGTACCCAACCGATTCGACTTCATCCCTAGAAAGGTGTCCGGGGCAATAACGTATCGTGAAACGTTCTTCGGACGATCCGTGGACCAGATGTGCCGCGGCTGACAAATTCTGTTTCAGTTCGTCATTTTGGGCAACCGCTTGCAATACATAATCAGTTCCGCGATATCCATACTTTCTGATCAAGCGGTCAATTTCCTTGTCCTCACCGAACGTATGTACTCCTGGTGCGAGCACTATCAGTTCTCCCTCGTCTGCTATTGCCATGCGAGTTCGGTAAATGCTTTTATTTCCCAACCAGGTTGTCCTGAATTCCCCCGGATCGAGAAATACCACAACTTTCTTTAGTGGTTGATCGACCATAGTGAAATTTACTTTCAACGATACTTCACAGGCCTCGTTAAAACACGCGCGATCATCGCCCATGAAAAAACCCATCGGAACCATTTGTCCGTCAGAGTTTCTCCCTACCACCGTAAGGCCAAACACGATCGGCAGATCCTGTGCGAAATTTTCGAATGCATAATCAAGAATGGCCCTGACCGGAGAATCGGCACGGCCCATGATACGTTCCATGCCATACACTGCTCCGAGATAATGGCTTTTGTTGATTCCCTCGGCACCGCCTGTCCCGACAAATATGTTTTTAGTATGATTGGCCATCCCGATTACTTCATGGGGAACTACCTGCCCGAGGGATAAAATCAAATCGTATCCGTCGGAGACAAGCATCTTGTTTACCTGGGCTTTCCAAGAATAAGAAAGACGTCCTTCGGACACTTGTTCGATGAAAGAAGCCGGAACAGTTCCGAGTGTCACGATGTCGTTTCGCCAGTCGTGTTCGACAAACAGGCTGTGATCGATATTCGGATACATGATATTCAGTTCTTGATCGGTCATGGCCACGTGGGTCCCGAGGGCGGGGAGGATTGCCTTCACGGCATCTTGGTAATATTCTACCGCCCATACTGCCAACATCCCGCCCAATCCGTGCAAACGAGTGATATCCGGCGGGACGAGTAATACCCGTTCTCGTTTGCCCAAGGCTTTCAATCCTTTAAAGAATTGTTTCTTCATAGCCTCGAGTGTGATTCCATTCGTATCTTGGATCCGCGCATGTACCATCGGTTCCTCCTATTTCATCATGAGACGACAGAGAGCATAGTACCATATCCGGCGAACTATTCAAAGACGTCAGTCTGGATCCCGTAATTTCTGAAGTACGTAATCGCTTCTCTTTTTTCATCATCTACTCATATCCGGCTCACACTTTTTTCATAATTACTTCGTATCGTCAGGTCAAGATCAGATTCTTGGAGGACAATATGAAAAAAATCATTCTAGTCATGCTACTTATTACATCATTAGTTTCGCTCGCAGCGAGCGGGGCAAACGAACATGAAGCAAAAGCTGTGCAGACCTATACATTCGGAGGCTCGACAACAGTAGCACCGATTGCCAATGCAGCGCTCACGGCATTCTTAGCCGATCGCCCTCATGTGAAGATCACCTATGAGACGCTTGGTTCATCAACCGGTATCAAGCAATTGCAGGAAGGAACCCTCAGTCTTGCGGGATCGTCTCGTGAACTGAAGAGCTCGGAACTGGAAGCGGGGTTAAAGCCAATTGTCATCGCACTTGACGGACTTTCCGTAGCGGTGAATTCAAACGTGCCGATTGCCAATCTTTCGATGCATCAGCTGTCTCAAATATTTGCCGGTGAGATCACCAACTGGAAAGAAGTCGGTGGAAATGATGCAAAGATCGAAGTGATTGTGCGTGATGAAACATCCGGAACCTATGCTTCATTCAAGGAAATCGTACTCGATCCACTCAAAAAATCCTATACGCTCAAGGCAATCGTGGCCAGGGAAAACGGAGAACTTGCAACCAAGATATCTTCAACTCCGAATTCAATCGGCTACATCGGAATGGCCTTCAACCATATCGTTGAAGAATCGGGCGGACACGTACTGATGATCGACTCTGTCATACCGTCAAATGAGAATGTGATCAATAAGAGCTATCCGATTTCAAGAAGTCTCTACCTTGTAAGTGTCGGAGAGCTGATCCCATCGGTAGAACTGGATTTCGTCAACTATGTGCTCAGTGCCAAAGGGCAGGCAATCGTGGCTGACAACGAATTCATCCCGCTGCCTTAGGCAATTGCCGGTTGTTAGGGAGTCATCTTGATGATAAGCAATTACCATATTGTTCAAGGTGAGCGACCGAGAAAACACCGATATAGGAAAGGCCTTGATGCAACAGTGTCCAGACTACTGTTGCTCACGGCTTCCGTTTCGATTGTCACGGTCGTTCTCATCACATTGTTCATCCTTGCAAAAGGCCTCCCGTTCTTTGCCGAAGTCCCGCTTACTTCATTTCTCTTCAGTACCGATTGGAGACCATCGGGCAGCCCCCCTTCCTACGGGATTCTTTCGTTTATCGTCACATCGCTTGCCGTTACGGTATTCGCACTGCTACTGACAATGCCGATTGCTCTTTCAACCGCAATTTACTTGTCTGAGTTTGCAAAAGGCAAGGTTGCCGTAACACTGAGGCAATCAATCGAATTGCTTTCCGGGATTCCTTCGATCATTTACGGTCTGTTCGGAATCGCCGCGATAGTTCCGATGGTACGCAACTTGTTTGGCGGCAATGGCTACAGTGTGCTTTCAGCTTCGATCATTCTAGCGATCATGATATTGCCGACCATCATCAATGTGAGCGAAGTTTCGATGCGATCGATATCGCGTGAATTGCGTGAGGCATCGGTAGCGATGGGCGCAACCAGATGGCAAACGATAAAGGGGGTGGTGGTTCCAGCTGCCCGATCGGGTATTGTCTCTTCGATTGTGCTGGGCATCGGTAGGGCGGTGGGAGAAACCACCGCTGTGTTGTTAGTGGGCGGCAACGCTCCGCTATTTCCGACATCACCGCTATCGATGGGGCGAACGCTGACGATGAATATTGTGACAGACATGAGTTATGCCGAAGGATTGCACATGTCCGGTCTGTTTGCAACCGCGATCCTGCTTTTTGTCTTTATCCTCACACTGAACTTCATAATCGTTTCGGTTACCCGCAAAAGTCGTTTGGAGAGAAACTGATGGGAATTAACTTTGAAAATCGCAGGCGTTTTGCAGATACTGTTGCAGTGGCGTCGATCAAGGCGTTCGCAATGGTGACAATCATCATCCTTGTCATTATCCTGGGGTATATCTTTTCTAAAGGGTTAATCTCGAACAAATTGTATGAAAGTCCGGTCGTGCCGGGACATTCCAGCGACAATCAACCGTTTTCAGTGCTCGTCAACACCGCGACCGGCTTCGACACGATGCAATACCAAGTGCTGCAAAAATTATATGATGGGCGAACATTTTCACTGAGGAAACTCACTGGTGTGGATCATGACGTGGAACTCTACGTGGAAACCGGTCTTGAAGACAGTGTGATCAAGTATCTCGAAATTGATGAGACATCATTCAAGCGAAGTACGCCGATCATCGGTAGCCGCGAAGAAATCTTACGGGCGATGGTTGCTTCCCCAGGTGCGATTGGACTTGTACATGGTTCATCGACATTTACAATTCCATCAAATAGAATTGATATGATTTTATTGGAGGACATGGTTCTGGCGGTGCATCCTTCGGTTACCCGCTTAGTTGGAAATATTAAACTTTCCAAAATCGATGTAGATGTCGTAAATGGGCTATTGCATGGAGCCTTTACATCTTGGACTGAATTGAACGGCCAGCATCTACCGGTCAGGGTAGTCGGTTCATTAAAAGAGCTCCTCGTAACAGAAGGTTCGGTCGCGCTGCTGCCCTACTGGATGGTACAGCATAATGAGATCGACATATTACATATCACGGCCCGTAAACAGTCCCAAAACTTCACCTTCCGTTACATATTCCAGAAACCGGTTGAGATGGGTAAATACGGGGGTATCTCAACGATCATCGGCAACACATTGCTGATGGTGATCGTCACTTTGCTGATAGCAACTCCGTTGGGAGTGGGAGCCGCGGTATTCATGGTTGAATACAAGGCGAACACACGGGTCATGGCAATCATACGTACCGGTGTCGATTTGCTTGCCGGGGTACCATCGATTATCTTTGGCCTTTTCGGACTCTTGGTGTTTGTGCAGCTCGCCGGATGGTCCTTTTCACTGATAAGCGGATCAATGACAGTGGTGATCATGATCTTGCCCACGATTATCCGTACCAGTGAAGAGGCACTGAGGACTGTCTCTTCCGGATTGCGCGAGGCAAGTGTTGCATTGGGGGCGACGAAGTGGGAAACAATTTGGCGTGTGATGCTTCCGGCCGCCTCTCCTGGAATTGTCGCCGGAGTCATTCTTGCAATAGGAAGGGCGGTCGGTGAAACCGCAGCCCTTATCTATACGATTGGCTCAGGTACCGCATTGGCAACCGGTCCGTTCGAATCGGCCCGGGTTTTGGCAATGCACATATTCCTTACCATCACCGAAGGACAGAGCATTGACAAGGCGTTTGCCTCGGCGATGGTGCTTGTCGTCCTGGTGCTTATCATCAATGTAGTTGCCAGGCTTACAGTGAGGAGGTTTTTCCGTCATGGTGCAACATGAACCCTATGCGATACAGGAAGAGAAAGACGTGAATCTCTTCAGCATCAGAGATTTTAACTTGTGGTATGGATCTGTCCAAGCATTGAAGGATGTTTCG
>JAAYIV010000096.1 GCA_012523305.1 Spirochaetales bacterium | reverse complement strand
TTGCATCGGATTCATCGTTTGTCGTGAGGGTGAACACGATATCTTTATCAGCATCTCCTAGCCCTAACAGACTGAGCAGCGAACTTTCTCCGACCCCGGTTCCCATGAGAATCGTCCCGCCGCGGGCACCCGACTTCTTTGTTATCGAGACGAGTTTTTCACCTAAGCCTCGTGCTACGATGCTGAGAATTAATTTTCCGTGTGTGTAGACAGTTTCTAAAGGAACGGGCATCTGCTATTTCCCTCCATCTTGACTTTTGGTACTTAAGCGGCGTAGCTTTTTCTCTTTTATACTATACAGGACTCCGAGAGATTCTACCGTAATAATCGGCAAGAGCACAATCATCGACACCAAACCGAACGCATCGGTTGCGGGATTTCCTTTCAAAGCTTGTGAAGTTCCTAAAAACAAAGCCAGGATGAATGTGCAAGACATCGGTCCAGAAGCAACGGTGCCCGAATCGAATGCGATGGACGTGAATAGTTTTGGACTGAATCTAGCAAGTAGTAATGCAATGCCATATCCCGGCAAGAGAAGTAACCAAATAGAAAATCCTGTGATAACACGGAGCATCGATAACGAAGAGGCAATCGCCACTCCGATTGAAAGTGATATCAATAGGGTTTTTCTGGCGATTCTTCCCCCAGAGATTTCAGCAACTTGATTGGCTAATACCCATACCGACGGTTCTGCCAATACGATTACCGCTCCGAGGAAGAATGCAATTATGATAAGAATCGGTGGCGATGCGTTTGTTGCCGCCAGAAATCCCAACTCTCTTCCGATGGGAACGAAGGATCCGTTTACCCCGACAAGGAAAAGTATCAAGCCGATGAATGCGTACGCAAGACCTTCAAACATTTTTATCAGCCTGAACTTGCTCATATGGATGATCACGAAGTGGAAGATCATAAAGATTATGATTAATGGAAACAAGGCCAAAGCAACCTGAACGATGGTATCTTTGATGATTGGACCTAGTGCTTGGCCGAACAGATTCACTTGTTCGGCCGCAGTGGTCGCAATAGCCGAATGTTCTTCGGTTCCCGGAGTGAACAACGATAGGATCAATACTGCCGCTACCGGTCCAATCGTACATAATCCGACCAATCCGAATGAATCTTCTTCGGCGGTACTATTAGAACGGATGGCGGCGACACCGATTCCCATGGCCATTATGAACGGGACGACCAACGGTCCGGTAGCCATTCCTCCTGAATCGAATGCCATCGCGACGTGTTCAGGTCGTGCGATCGCCGCAAGAACGAATAATATGGTAAAACTGATGATGAGGATGACGTGATATGATAATGACAAGACAATTCTGAGAAATCCGATGAGCATCATCATTCCGATTCCTACCGACACCATGATGATCAACGGTAACCTTGGAATCGATGAGTCGACTGATGTGATCTGGTCTGCGAGAACGATCACGTCCGGTTCGGCGATGGTTGCCACGGTGCCGATGATCAAGGCAGATACGAGTAACAATGGCAAATTTCGTTTTGAGGTGAGTTTACTCCCGATTAATTCTCCTGTCGGTAAGATTCCTATATCAATGCCGGTGAGGAATAGACTCAATCCCAAGATGATGAACAGCGAAGCGATAACAAATCCCCCGAAGACTTGCCAACCGAGCGGGGCGATGGAAAGATGTAATACGAATACGATCAAAATGATGGGGAGTACGGACAGTGTTGTTTCTTTCAGCTTAGCGAGTATATTCACTTATCGTGCTCCTTCTGGGGTGAGATACTCTAAATGTAGCTTTTAAAACAGATTCTCGTCAATGTAGCGGACTTGGGTATAAGAAGAGGCACCAGGATTTGCAGTCCCGACGCCTCTTACAAAACAAAGTATAATAGAATTCTTATACGGATGCAACTAAAATTTTATATAAATTTATTACTATTATTTATTTGAACCATGTAATAAAAATGGCTCGTTATAATCATTTGCTATACATTGAGTTATGTTAGAATTTAAAGACTTTATAAAAGTCTGTGTGATAAGATCATGAGTTTTAAGCCTTTTTAGATGTCACCATAGAAACGATTCACATCCGTACCATCGAAGGCGGGTCGCCCCTTCTCCCGAGCACCGGAAAGTTTA
>JAAYIV010000095.1 GCA_012523305.1 Spirochaetales bacterium | reverse complement strand
TAAGATTTTTATTTTGATGCATCGCGATATATTTACATTAACGCTAAACAACGCTACAATTGCGACAGTGTCTTGAATCAGGGTAATATTTGAGATAACTATATAATAGATAAGAGGATGCGTAGCTCAGCTGGATAGAGCGCTGCCCTCCGGAGGCAGAGGTCGTGGGTTCGAATCCCGCCGCATTCATCATTAATTACTGGAACTTACTCTTTTCCCACGCCATCTTGAATCGCCGATGTTTTTAAATCAGCATGTCAGAAGTCATCGGAATTGCGACCAATACCGGGATGCGAAGTATTCTGTGAGTAAACGTAGGCACATACCATAATGTGGTAATGACTGGTTTCAAGGGGGAATTAGCAACTAAGCAAAACCTCAGGAAAGTACATCTTTGAAATCAGCTTGATTGATGAAGAGCGACTGATGGGTATTCTCAAAAGACAATAGCAAAGGACCTTCGTTGATAAATAATGTGATCGGTTGTTTTTCTTGTGACCAAGACTAAAAATCGTACCCAATAGTACATGCAAACACAATTTTCATCACCATTGGCACACAAGCATGTAACCAATCGTATATGAGACGAATATCTCTTTTTACAAGTTTCATAGAATCTTTTTCGTTCTATTATTGCAATTAAAGAGGTTTTACGCGACACTCTCACGGTATAACGTATTAACCTTTTTTTGGGCAGGCAATCGATTGTCCCGACACACTCTTAAGGATTCGACTATTACATTACCACGCATGTTCAGCAATGCTGATCTCCGACGCTTGATATTACCCTTGATTGTCGAGCATATGCTGGCAGTATCGATCGGACTGTTTGACACAATCATGATTTCTTCTGTAGGAGAGGCCGCAGTTTCAGCAGTTTCTCTGGTCGACAGTGTGAATATCCTTTTCGTCCAATTCTTTGCTGCAATCGCAACCGGAGGAGCGGTTGTGGTAGCCCAATATATGGGGAAAAAGGAGTATTCTCAAGCAGGCGAAGCTGCGAGGCAGTTAGTATGGTCTGGCACACTTTTATCGATAGTACTGATGGCAATCCTCCTTATTGCCGATCGGAATTTACTTGAATTAATTTTCGGCGAGGTTGAGCTATCGGTGATGGATAATTCTGAAATATATTTTATCATCACCCTCCTTTCCTATCCATTCTTTGCCTTATTCAACTCCGGATCGGCAATATTCAGATCAATGGGTAATAGTAGAATATCCATGAACATCTCATTGGTAATGAACTTCATAAATATTTTTGGGAATGCGCTGACAATATATGTATTCGGTTGGGGTGTTGCCGGAGCTGCAATCGCGACAGTTTTAGCAAGGGTTACAGGAGCGGCTATCATGGTAATAGCCATGACAAAACGGCATCATATCATCCCAATCGGCAACCTTTTGAAGATCAAGCTCAATTGGATGATGATCAAACGAATCTTACGTATCGGTATCCCCAGCGGCGTAGAAGGAACAGTATTCCAAGTTGGAAAAATCATCGTCCAAAGTTTTATCGCAAGCTTAGGAACCGCTGCAATCGCTGCAAATGCGATTCTCAACACGATTACTTCACTTATGGCTGTTTCAGGGGGAGCTATCGGCCTCGGCACTCTAACAGTCGTAGGACAATGTGTCGGAGCAAAAGATTACTCACAGGTCTATTACTATGTGAAGCGTCTTATCACGATCGTCTATATCATAATGGCGTGTATCGGAATCATTCTCTTCATCTCAGTGGTTCCGATGGTCACCATGTTTAATCTGAGTTCCGAAGCGACCACCCTTGCAATCGATATCGCCAGGGTGCTGTATATCGTCAATGCGGTGATCTGGCCATTAGCCTTTACACTACCCCAAGCGTTGAGAGCAGCCGGAGATGTGAAATTTACCATGATCACATCGATTTCCACGATGTGGTTGATCAGAATAGGCGGCAGTTATCTATTCAGCCATATCATTGGGCTCGGATTGCACGGTGTGTGGTTGGCGATGTATTTGGATTGGGTAGTACGTGCTCTATGCTTTGTCGTGCGCTATCGTAATGCCAAATGGCAGAAACATCAGGTGATCTGATCTAATCAAAGTACTTTTACATACATCAGCTTATCATCCTCGGGACCATAATAATCTTTTAATGAAGCTTCAAGAACATAGTTGTTGGATTCGTAAAAATTACGGGTAGGCACATAGAGTTCTTTTGAAGAAGTCTCAACATATACCCGAGTCCCTCCAAAGTGTTTTATTTTCTCTTCTGTCGTTGTTATCAAGACAGTCCCGATACCCTTCCCCCTCAATTCGTTCGATACGGCAATCCAGTACAAGTCATAGCTTGAAGCTGTCCCTGGAATCGGACCGAAGCATGTATATCCGACCACATGGCCATTTTGTTCCGCAAACATGAAAAAGTATCCGCTGTCCAACCCTTTTTCCAGTCGTTCAGTTACTAAAGAGACCCCGACTTCTTGTTCCGCTTCATTGAAGAACCCACAATCGCGAAGGATTCGTCCTACGGCGAGGATGTCTGAAGGCAAACAAGATTCCCTGAATGAAAGCGTATCCATATTCATCCTTCCAAAAGCTTGTTTATTAGATCTTTGTACGAAATGCCAGCCTGACCGGCTGCCGCAACAAAACCGCTATCTTCTGCGATACAGGGATTCAAGTTAACTTCGAGCACCCATATGGTACGTACTTGGTCAACACGAAGATCTACCCGTGCATAGCCTTTCCCTCCGAAGAGGGACCAACACATCAAGCTGATGTTTTGTAACCGGTCGATGAGTTCAGGTTCGGCCTTATTTGCAGAAAAATCACGCTTCGTATGGATATATTCCCAAGATTCTTCTTCCCATTTGGCTGCATAACCAACAATCTTTGGTTTGTCTTGCGGAAAATCGATAAATTTCATCTCAGCAACAGGAAATACCCTGGCTCCATGATTGTCAGATAGTACGGAAATATTAAATTCCCTACCATCGATAAAGCGTTCTATAAATACAGAACCTTGTCTGTCTGCAAGAAAATCCAGTATGGATGCCTCCGTAGAAAATGTGCAGACCGATTGGTCGTTGATTCCTACGGAAGCCTCTTCATTTACCGGTTTGACAATAACCGGAACATTGATCAATGAGTCCAAATCTTGTGTATAAGATAACGAAGCCCACTCAGGAGTTTTGATTCCTGCCATTCTCATTAATTTCTTAGCTTCCAATTTATCCGATGAAAGCATCATTCCTACCGAGTTTCCCCCGGTATAACGCAAAGACATGGATTCAAACAATGACGGTGCTAGATGGAGTAATGAACTCCCATGTAATGTCTCAACCAAATTAAACACAATGTCGGGACGCAGTACGGCGATCTGTTCTTTCATCTTGATCAGATTCATTGAAAACGGGAGCTGCCGTACCCGGTGCTTGGTTGCTCGTAACGCAGAGGAAACTTGAGCAACTTCGATCATGGTATCCAATTCGTCTTGGGAAGGTTCGTTCGATAGCCGGTCATGCACGATCAGCACGTTCATGCTCGTGTTCTCCCAGCAATGCGTTTTATTGCTGAATTCATTATCATGCCGATCAATTGGTCGTACCCGATGCCAACCATTCTGGCCAAGATAGGCAAATCAGAATCAATCGGATGTAGTCCTGCCAATGGGTTAACCTCTAGGAAATACACGTGCTCATCTGTATCCATCTTTAGATCAATCCTGCCCCCGTCACGACACCCCAAAGCTTTCCAAGCACCCAAGGCAACTTGTTCGCACTTGATCCTAGCTGCTTCATCCGCCAATCGATAGCTAGCACATCGTTCATATTGTTGCTTACTCTTGTACGAATAGATTCCCATATCGCTTTCTTTATCAACGAGGATTTCCATGGTCGCCACCGGACGGGATTCATCTCCCGTACCGGTAATTCCGACGGTAAATTCCCTTCCATCGAGATATGTTTCTATTATTGCATCCTGATGGTACTTACCAACAATCTTGGCAACTACATTATGCAATTGTATCGAATCATACACGATCGATGACGAATCGATGCCCATTCCAGTGCCACCACCAACAGGTTTTACAAAGAGCGGAAACCTCATCGCAAGTTGATCGATTTCCTTTACTGATGACACCACCCGGTATTCAGCCGTGGAGACCCCCGCTCTGGCTACGATGGCTTTCGCGAATCCTTTGTGTAGCGCTACGCCCAAGACCAGCGCATCGGAGAACACGTATGGTATTCGATAGGCATCAAGGATTGCCGGGATTTGTGCTTCCCGACAAAATCCATACAATCCTTCGGCAATGTTGAAAACCGCATCACACCGTTTTCCTCCGGCCAGATATGCCACCACATCTTTGATATTACCGATCCGTTCAGTTTCAAACCCAAGTTTACGCAAAGCAAAGTCGATTGCATCAATGGTTTGAATAGAATCAAACTCAGCAACGTCTTCAGGAGCAAAGCCTGCTTTAAGATAGTCATCCTTGAGGTCATAGGTTATTCCAATACGCATGTCAAACAATAGCTTCCTTCACAGCTTGGTCAGGATAGGCAAACACCTTGTCTTCATAGTTACGTAAATAAAGATTATCGGCATCCTTGCCTACTTCATATTCAGGCAAAATTGGAACTTTCCCGCCACCTCCCGGAGTATCGATAACATATTGGGGAATCGCATAACCGCTTGTGAACCCACGCATTGATCGAATGATCTCCTTGCCGGTGTCTACAGAAGTCCTGAAGTGAGCCGATCCAACAATAGGATCACATTGGAACAAGTAATATGGCCTGACACGAACTTGTAGCAACCGGTGCATCAATGCTGTCATCACGGCAGGGTCGTCATTCACACCACGAAGCAGAACGGTTTGGCTTCCCATGATGATTCCACTGTCCGCCAACCTATCAAACGCCCGTTTTGACTCAGCTGTAATCTCATTGGGGTGGGTACAATGAACACTCAGATACAAGGGTTTGTACTTCTTTATCCTATTGACCAATTCAGTAGTTATTCTTTGGGGAAGGACCATGGGGACCTTGGTCCCGATACGAATCATTTCAACATGGGGAATATCCGACAGCTGTTTGAGCAACCATTCGATCTTATCATCTGCCAATGTAAGCGGATCTCCTCCGGAAATGACCACATCACGAATCGTTTCAGTTTTTCGGATGTAATCGATAGCGCGGTGCCAATGAAATTCTAATGCTTCGGTATGACCGCCAACCATGCGTGAACGAGTACAATAACGGCAGTACACCGAGCAGAAACTTGTGGTGAGAAACAATACCCTGTCGGGATACCGGTGAACAATCCCAGGTACGGGGCTTGTCCGATCCTCATCAAGAGGATCCGGCTTTTCTCCGTACGAAACCACCGCTTCCCCAATAGTCGGGACAATAGTTTTCCTCAAAGGATCCATTGGGTTGGCCAAATCAACTAACGATAAATAATATGGGGTAATTGAGAACGGGAACTTCCCTTCACAATCTTCCAAGGCTTGTCGCTCTTCCAATGTAGGCTTAAGAAAACGAGTCAGTTGTTCTAAGGTGGTTATTCGATGGGCTAATTGCCAGTGCCAGTCATTCCATTGGACGATCGTAGCGTCAGGAAAAAACCGTTTTCTGAACATATTCGACTTGCTGGTAAATACTTTGGTTTTCCCAGCAGTAGCAGCAATGCTGCATACAACATTTCCAGTTATGTGCGACGTACTCGAAAGTACGTCATTCTGTTTGAGCGGAGGATCGTCGTCTTCGTGGACAACTGCTTCCTTTATAATGGTATATTCCACAGCTACCTTCCTCGGGAGCGCGGAATTTGGCCTGCATTGCCAAAAGGTTTCGCAGGGATAATTCCTACGTTCTCTATCGTTGAATGGATTGTAACACTAAAGCAAAAAAAACAACATTAGTTTTACTCTGTTTGTATCACTTTTTTGAAGATTTTCAAATGAAAAAACCAGTTGGTGGCTACTCACTCAAACCGTACTGAGTGAGATAGAGATGACGATATACTCCATGATGTTTCATGAGTTCTTGATGAGTTCCCGTTTCAACGATGTTTCCATCCTCAACCACAAAAATCCGATCAGCTCTGCGAATGGTCGAGAGTCTGTGGGCGATTACAATCGTCGTACGCCCTTCCATCAATTCTTCCAATGCCGATTCGACTTGGATTTCCGATTCAGAGTCGAGTGAAGATGTTGCCTCATCCAAAATAAGGATCTTCGGATCTTTTAGAAACACCCTGGCAATGGCTATTCGTTGGCGTTGTCCCCCGGATAAACGCGTACCCCGTTCACCGATGATGGTGTCGAATCCTTGTTCTTGCTCATTAATAAAAGCAGTGGCATTCGCCTTATTCGCTGCTTCAATCACCTGCTGTTCGGTCGCCTTGGGATTGCCGAACCTGATGTTATCCCGTATCGTCCCACAAAAGAGTAGCGATTCTTGGAACACCATCCCTATACTTTTCCGAAGCGATCTCAGACTGTACTTCCTAATATCATTGCCACCAATAACTATCGAACCGGCACTTACATCATAAAACCGGGCTATCAAATTTATTATGGTTGATTTTCCAGATCCTGAAGGACCGACGATCGCAATAGTTTCCCCTTCGGCGATAGTAAAGGAAAGATGTTCCAAAGTTGGGCTTAACGCGTCGGGATAAAAAAAAGATACATCCTTAAATCTCACATCTTTTGCCAACTCATTGGTGCATTCGACAGCATTCACATCATCTTTTATTTCTGGTTCCAAATCCAAGACTTCAAAAATCCTATCAATCGCAGCCATCGATGTACTAAATACCTGAGTAAGTTCTGAAAAGCGATTCACCGGCATATAAAAATGGCTGAGATAAGAATAAAATAATATCATCTGACCCAATGTTAGCTGTTCTTTCAAGATAAAAAAGCTGCCGGCAAAAACAATAAGTACAGGTGCTATTCCAGTTAGGAATCCCACTGTGGTCGCATTAACGGCACTCCACCTAGCACCTCGCAAACTCTCATGCATCAGAGATCTAGCCTCACCGTGAAATTGCATTTGTTCCTCGGGTTCCCTCGTAAAACTTTGGACAACATTGAAAGCAGTAACCTTTTCCTGAAGGTTGCCTTGCATTACCTCAATCTTGTCCTGTACGTTCCTACTTGCTTCTTTGATCCTGCGTTTCAGTAAACGAGTCATCGCGATATAAGGAGGAAGTACGGTCAGTGCAATCAGCGTGAGCGGAACACTTATCCGTAACATGACAAATAGCAATACGAACAACACCATACCATCAATCCAGACATTGGTAAGTGCTGTTCCGATGAGATTCTGTGCTTGGGATATATCACTTATCAAGCGGGCAACAATACTTCCCGATTGACGCGAATGGTAATAAGAAGCACTCATCCTTTGGATATGGAGATATAGATCATATCGAAGATCGAATATTGTATTATTTGATGCTTTTTGAGCAGCATAGTGGCGCACAAATGTCATCGGGATATACACGAAGATATAAAGAGCTGACACTACGATGACAGCTGTTATGATCGTGGTTTGCTTTTGCCCAAGACTCATCACGGAATTGACATTGAGCACATTATCTACCAAATACCCCAATACTTGGGGAAATACGAGGGGGGTGGTGAACTTCACCATCCCTCCTAGCGCAGCAAAGAGAATGAAATATTTATAAGGTTTCACATAACCAAGGAATCGTCTAAAATTTGACCGCTTTTTCATCATGGTAACCGAATTTTCATTGTAGCACGAATCAATCGAAACAAGCCATATGGATGAATCGAAGCATAATTTGTCGAATAGTGATTCGATGATTATGAAAACATACAAAGAATCGCAAAAAAAGACCTTGAACATCAAAGAAATGCCTAACGATCAAAAACCTCGGGAGAAAATTGAAACATACGGGTCAACATCATTATCTGATTTGGAATTAGTGGCAATTCTCATCGGATCAGGGACTCCAAGAATCGGAGTATATGAAGTTGCCAGAAAAGTATTAGATGTCTTGGATCAAGCTCCTATGGATAACGAATTGGGTATCGCTGATTTCACTGAAATAAAAGGCATCGGTTTGGCAAAAGCAGCAGTGATTAGTGCAGCATTAGAAATAGGAAGACGCCGAATGCCACAGCGACGCAAACAAATCATCTTCCCAAAAGATGTATTTCCACTTATCAGACATTATGGAAATCGAAATCAAGAGCACTTTCTAACGATATCACTCAACGGGGCTCATGAAGTAGTAACCATTCAAGTTGTCTCAATCGGATTAGTAAACCACACGCTCGTACATCCGAGAGAGGTCTTTGCTGACCCATTGCGACAAAGGGCTACGGCTGTTATCGTCGCTCACAACCACCCCAGTGGTAATCTCAACCCTAGCCCGGACGATATCAATGTAACGCTGCGTTTAAAGAAAGCAGGAG
>JAAYIV010000094.1 GCA_012523305.1 Spirochaetales bacterium | reverse complement strand
TCACCTTCTCGCTGAGCACTTGGATGAGCTTCGAGTGGTTTACCGTATCGAAGAACCTCTCCAAGTCCATGTCGACCACCCAGTCGTACCCCTCGTTTGCATTCGCGAGGCATTGCCTCAGTGCATCGTGGGCACCCTTCCCGGGTCGGAAGCCATAGCTGTGTTCACTGAATTCGGGTTCATAGACTTCGGACAGCACTTGGGCGATGGCTTGCTGCACCATCCTGTCCATGACCCTTGGGATTCCCAGGTTTCTCTGATGATTCCTCCTCACGGAGGACACCCTTGCTTTTGGCTATGTACTTGGCGCTATCACCCGTACTAGGGACTTTCACCCTTTAGAAAAATGCTCATACCGAGCGCACTATGGAAAGGACCCCGTCCGGGGTCCTTCCGTCGTATCTATTTTTCTATCAGTGTTTGTAAATCTTTCGTTCCTGATAGGTAGTGTGTAACAGGTGGTGAGCTTTTTCACTGAGGGGTTCACCTAAAAATTCATCGTAAATCTGAATGATTTCAGGATTTTGGTGTGAACAGCGATACGTACTGCGTTCATCATCGCTATACAGCCCCGCGATACGCTTGTTACGGATATCATCGGTTGTAGAGTAAGGCTGTCCACCACCGGCAACACAACCCCCGCGACAGGCCATTACTTCGATGAATTGATAAGGAGGTTCTTTACCCATCACGCGTGCTTCGCGAATTTCTTCTAGAATCGTTGCGACATTAGCCATACCATGCGCTATGGCAACCTTAACTTTCGTACCTTTGATATCAACTTCGCCTGAGCGAACTCCTTCCATTCCCCTCACCGCTTCAACATTTACATTCGGCAGCTCTTCACCGGTGATCAGGTGATAGGCTGTTCGAATCGCGGCTTCCATGACTCCGCCTGTGTTACCGAAGATAGTACCCGCACCAGCATACATTCCAATCGGGCTATCGGCTTCTTCGCCTTCGATCTCCAGGAAATCGATACCTGAAGCTTTGATCAATCGTGCGAATTCACGAGTAGTAAGCACCAGGTCAACGTCAGCGAATCCTGAGGAACGCATGTTGTCATCCCTTGATTTCTCAAACTTTTTCGCCGTACACGGCATGATTGCCACTGAATAGATCTTTGCCGGATCAATTTGGGCCTTTTCAGCATAATAAGTCTTGGTCACAGCACCTTGCATCATCATCGGACTCTTAGCTGTTGAGAAATTGGGAATCATATCTGGATAATATTTTTCCATGTAATCGGTCCAGGCGGGACAGCAACTGGTAATCTGTGGGATAGCACCCGATCCAGTGGTGAGACGCCTCACCAACTCGGTTCCTTCTTCCATGATGGTCAGGTCGGCTGAGAAGTTGGTATCAAAGACTTTATCCGCACCCAAGCGTCTTAAAGCACTGTAAATCTTATTTGTAGTAATTGTTCCGGCCGGGAGGTTGAAAGCTTCTCCAAGTGCAACCCTGACAGCCGGGGCAACCTGGACTACCACGTGTTTATCAGGATCAGATACTGCTTTAACAAACGACTGTGTCTCATCCTTTTCAAAAATTGCTCCGACCGGGCAGTGTGCCGAACACTGGCCACATTTGATACAAGGACTGTCATTTAGTGGAAGAGACGCTGCCGGAGAGATGACGGTTTGATCACCGCGTCCGATAAACTCAAGCGCATATACGCCTTGCATATTCTGACACACCTGGACGCATCGACCGCATTTGATACATTTGCTGGGATCGAGCACAATTGAGGTAGTACTCGTATCCTTCGGAAGATCCACCAAACGCACTTCGTAGGGTTGCTCACGAATCCCGAACTCTGCTGCGAATCTCTGTAATTCACACGTGCCGTTCCTTCCACAGGTAAGGCACGTACTTGGATGACTCGAGAGAATCAATTCAAGTACGGTTTTCCTGATTTGGTACAATTCCGCATCATGAGTGATGATACTCAGATTTTCTTGTACCGGAGTTGCACAGGCACGTAATAGTTTCGGAGAATTTTCCTGTTTGACCACACACAATCCACAAGCAGCCCATGCAGGTAGATCGGGATGGTAACACAACGTGGGAATATTCACATTCACTTTCTTGGCTGCTGCAAGAATATTCGATCCGGCTTCGACTTCAACCGGCATACCGTTGACTTTCATATGGACGATACTCAATTGGTTCCTCCTCATCCATCAAGATCCTAACGGACCTCGACAGCTCCAAATTTACAAGTTTCAAGACATATTCCACATTTGATACAGAGTGCCGGATCAATCGTATGAGGTGCTCTCCGCTCCCCTGTGATTGCTTGTACCGGGCATTTACGTGCACAAGCAGTACAACCGATACACTTTTCTGTATTAATCGAATAGGTGATTAGGCTCTTGCATTTTCCAGCGGGACAACGTTTCTCAACAATATGTGCAAGATACTCATCCTTGAAATAATATACGGTGGAAAGAATTGGATTCGGAGCAGTTTGTCCTAGCGCGCACAAGGAAGCTTTTTTCATTGCGCCGCCTATTTCTTCCATCTTGTCCAAATCTTCCAGAGTACCGTTTCCTTTGGTGATCTTATCCAGAATATTTGCTAATGAACGTCCACCGATACGGCAAGGAGCACATTTGCCACAAGACTCATCGACTGTGAAGTTTAAGTAGAATTTTGCCACGTCAACGATACAATCGTCTTCATCCATTACAATCATACCGCCGGAACCCATCATCGAACCTAGCTTGGTCAATGATCCGAAATCTATCGGCGTATCAAGGTAATCTTTTGTAATCACACCGCCGGAAGGTCCTCCGGTTTGAACGGCTTTGAACTCTTTATCATGGGCGATACCACCGCCGACATCATAGATTATCTCTCGTAGTGTCGTACCCATCGGGACTTCAACAAGACCGGAGTTCCGAATCTTACCGGTGAGGGCAAAAACTTTCGTTCCGTGAGAATCGGGAGTTCCGATTCGTTCAAACCAAGGTCCGCCCTTCAGGATAATCACCGGAATATTGGCCCATGTTTCAACATTATTGATAACAGTCGGCTTGCCCCAAAGGCCGCGGACTGCCGGGAACGGAGGCCGTGGGACCGGCATTCCCCGTCGACCTTCGATCGAGGCCAACAGTGCGGTTTCTTCTCCGCATACGAATGCTCCCGCACCCAATCTAATCTCAATATCAAAATCAAAACCTGAACCGAGAATATTCTTTCCCAACAATCCATATTCACGGGATTGCTTCATGGCAACTTCGAGACGATGAATCGCCAATGGATATTCGGCACGGATATAGATGAAACCTTGACGGGCACCGACCGTGTGGCCGGCAATGGTCATCGCCTCAAGCACCGAATGGGGGTCTCCTTCCAAAGTCGAGCGGTCCATATAGGCCCCCGGATCGCCTTCGTCTGCATTACAAACGATGTATTTTTCATCCGCTTCGACTTGTTTGGTGAAATTCCATTTCATCCAAGTCGGGAACCCTGCTCCACCACGACCTCTGAGGCCTGCGATCTTCAGTTCATTGATTACGTCATCCGGAGTCATGTCAAAGAGTGTTTTTTCAAGAGCGACATACCCTTCACGTGCTATGTATTCGTCGATATTTTCCGGATCAATGAATCCACAATTTCGCAATACTATCCTAAACTGCTTTTGGTAGAATTTAATATCTTCAACCTTAGCGTGTTTCTTACTCGAATCTTTATCATAGAGCAACCGGCGTACTTCGCGTCCTTTTACGATATGCTCGGAAACAATTTCTTTTGCATCTTCAGGCTTAACCTGTACGTAGAAAGAATCTTCCGGCAACACTTTGACGATCGGCCCTTGCTCACAGAATCCAAAACAACCGGTCTTGACAACCTGCACATCTTGGGATACTCCTTGTGCTCTGCATTCAGCAACCAAAGCATCATAGATGGCTCCCGCCTTACTTGACTCACAGGCTGTGCCGCCGCACACCAGGATATAGTTTCTGAACGCCATTATCTTTTGCCTCCATCCTTGATGATATCAGCCGAAGGCCTATCGAATACGTGATCCGAAACCATCTGCTTCCCTACCACATGTTCATCAATAATCCGTTTAACTACTGATGCGTCAACTTTTCCGTAAATAACCGGAGGCATATCCGGAGCTATTACTTCAACCGTCGGTTCGACATAACATAGCCCCATACAACCAGTTTGAGTCACTATTACATTATCGATTTTTCTGAGTTCAAGCTCACTCAAAAACGCATCGAGGACGATTTTTCCTCCTGCGGCGATTCCGCAGGTACCCATACCGATAACTATCTGGGTATCACGTCCCGACAAGTCTCGCTTCTTGATCTCATTTTTCTTAGTATCACGAAGCTTCCTCAGTTCCTCCAATGTCATCTTAGCCATTTGAGCCTCCTCGTATTGGGGCATGCATCTCATGCATGAATTTCATTATCTTCAATCGAATCTTCCTGCGACTGCAGGTATTTCTTTAGGAGCATCAACGACCCTGAAGTCTCTACCTCTCCTAATGCTTCCAACATCTCACTTTTTGCAACGCTATATCCTTGCCGGCGTGCACCATTTCGAATCGTATGTGTAACCACGAGTTCATGCTTACCAGGATATGTAAGCAACATCATGATCGTCGTTACCAAATCTCCTAAAGGCGGGCAATCGATATGATCGGTGAGAAAAGAACACTTGACTGTAGTACCTTCCCCAACTTCAGATTCAATCGAAAAATCTCCACCAACAGCATCCACCGTCTGCTTTAAAAATGGCAACCCTAACCCGACAGTCCTCGACTTGTGTTTGATACCATCGGTATAAAAAGGGTCGAGCACAACGTTCAGCGTGTGTTCGTCCATTCCCTTGCCGTCATCAGTTATGGTGAAACGCATCTTATTTCCGTTTTCCTCAACATCCACTTCAATCAACCGAGAATTGGCCTCAATTGAATTCTGGACAATATCTGAAACGAAATCGCAAAGGGTTGCGTGCAAGAACTATCTCCATTAACTAAATTTTGCAATGATTCCCGGTATTTGATCTTTCGTTACCTTACCGAAAACCTCACCCCCGATAGTCATAACGGGAGCCAATCCACAACAGCCGACACATCGAACTGCTTCAAGTGAAAATTTTCCATCTTCGGTGATTTCATTGAGAGGCAAACCGAGTAGATGTCCGATTTCTTCAATCAACATTTCACTATTCTTCAGATAACAAGCTGTCCCCATGCAAACTTGAATGTTGTGCTTGCCGGGTTTTGTTAACTTGAAGAAGTGATAGAATGACAAAACTCCATAAATGGTTGCTAAAGGAGTTCCAACACGTTTCGCCACCACTTCGGCAGCGGCACGTGGCACATAACCAAATTCTTCCTGTATCTTATGAAGAATCATTATGAGATTCCCTGGTTTTTTCTTCCATTCCTCGATAAAGGCATTAAGCCCATCGGAGAACACGATATCTTCTTTTAACTCAGACATGCAGCCTCCAGCTCTTGTGTTTTCGGTCACATATACTAGCGATGATAGCTAAAAATTTCAATACTTTTTGAGCGATTGATGAATTTTAATTGATATACGAGAGATATTACTTAAATATATTGCATTAAGCATGCGATTATTGTATCATTATTCACATTAATGGGGATCAATATATGAATAATGAGATGGTTATTCGAATCACCCGGTATTATCGAATTCTCAACAGGCTCCGATCACTTGGACTAGAAAAAGTGTTTGCCCACAACCTCGCTGACGCAGCCGGGGTTTCTGCGGCGATAGTTCGAAAAGATTTCTCACTATTATCGATTTACGGGCAAAAAAGAGGCGGGTATGAAATACCAGAATTGATGACCAAATTAGGATCAATTCTCGGTAAAACCGATAAACTTGAACATGTCATTATCGTTGGGTGCGGTCGCATAGGCAGGGCATTGATGCATTATACCGGATTTGAACAGGATGGGATTAAAGTAGTGGCGGGATTTGATTCAGACCCATCGATTTATAATGATCCGAATCATCCCGTTCCTGTATATCCCACAAGCCGGATAGAAGATGTCGTGAAGGAATCTGACACCAAAGTCGCGATCGTGACAGTTCCCGAAACCGCTACCGCAGATACTTTCCAACGCTTGCTCTCAGCCGGTATTCAAGGAGTACTGAACTTCAGTCCGATTACACTAAAGCCAATCAAGAAAGCAGATGGAACGCAAGTAATTGTACACAATGTGAATATTGCTCTTGAATTGGAACAGATATTCTATGAGTTGCAATCCCCAAATATCTTGCAACAATAATTACTAAAGTTCGCTCCATTCTAATAGTACATATACTGGTAAATGATCTGAATATCCCTTACCGCTTTTTGCATCCCATGCGAAAGGCTTTCCGTTAGCGTCGCAAAGATATTTTGTCGCAACCACCTGTCCGGAAACATATTCCCAACCATTGCCATCGAAACAGTTATCATTCAGAAGGACTTGATCAAAAGTCTCCCAGATTCCGTTGTACCAATACGATCCTTCGGCATGGGCGGTGAACATTTCATCTCGATCCAACCACCATGAGTACCATTGCCCGTCAGCCGGAATAGAACCGGTGATGGGTAACGAGCCGTTTTTATCCATGAAATTACATCCGGGAGCAGTGGTAGGAATCAAAGCTGTCTGGTATGAGCTACCATTTCTATAGAACTCATCCGCACTTTCATTAAAATCACCGGCAATGCACATCACCATGGTTTCATCGATCTTTTCTCTAGCCTGTACGGCATCTTTAATGGAAGTAATCGTACGTATGCGTTGATGTTCCGTTTCTTCAGCTCCTTCACGTTTTGATTTGGCATGTACTGCAAAAATGACTATCGGTGCTTTTGATGATTCGATCACAACTTCCAAGACGGATCGATTTTTTTCGGTACCATGATTAATTGCTGAGATGATCGGATGCCTGCTTACTATTCCTGTTTGGATCGGTGAGGACATATCCTGTGTTGAAGCTATCCAAGAGAATCCTTTTGAAAGAAGATAACGTTTGGTAAAATCTTCCAGCACTCGTTCATGTTCGATTTCCTGAAAGACAATCACATCGGGCAGATGTGACGGTTCCTGGATAACGGCATGGTACACACGCTCCAATCGTGTTGCATAATCGGAACCACTCCATCCCTTTTCAGGGGTAAATTCAACGTATTCGGTCCCATCCACGATGCCATCGAATACGTTTTGCACATTGTATGTCATAATCACAAATTGCTCATCATCTGACATTGGACCATACAACGAACATCCGTTTGTGCATGATGTCAGCCCAATCACCAGACATGCAAGGACAATGAACGATAATAATCTGAATTGTGTCTTTTTTTTATGCGTACGGAAATTCAAAACATCATAGTGGATATCAATGGATTCTTTCATGCCTAACATATCTCGATGAAATCGAGATTACATCGTACACATCATAGATTCTAAGTTGTCGTGGCGGATATTTTTTTAATGTGATAGGAGAAATAGAGTACCGCTAAGGTGTCATCGCCGTCTATTTGAACCCTCGGCATGGTTTGACAGTTCATAATGGCGTCATGAATATAACCTAGGCGTGAATTCTTACATTCTAACGGGCGGACCATCGCAAAACAGATAGTCCAGACACGAGACCATTCCTTATTATTAAAAGCACTCACTATCGCAGCATATTGTTCATCGATTTCAGCTAGATCGCGAGCTTCTTCTAAAAAGTCTTCCAAATACCCTTCCGTTCCGAGATTCTTCTGCTCGAACAATCCCGACAATGAAGGTTTCAGGTGTAAGAAATGAGCAAGCACCGCATAATGAGTTTGTCTGAACGACGCGCTCATTCCCTTTCTTGCGGGAAGAAATAATTCATTAAAGAATGAACCTTCCTTATCCATGATGTTCCTTGCGATCAGAAAATTTAACCCTTCCATCGTATTGACAGCCTGGTTGCTTAATGATGCGACACGGGGCAAATAACGAGCATCTCCAGTCACCCTTGCAAGAGATTTCGCTGCCGTGGAGCGAACCATGATCGTTCCGTTTTCAAGCAAATATGCCAATGCTTTTTCGGCTTTCTTGTTATGCTTCAATGCACCGAGAGCAAATATGGCATCGATCTGTGTGTATGAATCGATATCAAATGCATCGCGGATAAGGTCTTCGACCAATTCCGGCCTAGGCCTATCGAATAAGCCTCTGATTACCTCCGCTTTGTCATCGGAAAAAGGTGAAGCCAGCGTATTGCG
>JAAYIV010000093.1 GCA_012523305.1 Spirochaetales bacterium | reverse complement strand
TTGACCAATGGCTGAGAAGGCGGATACGGATGCTGTACTGGAAGATGTGGAAGCGGGTAAGGACCCGGTACAGGAGGCTGATGAAGCTCGGTGTGGGAAAGCAGAAGGCGTATGAATGGGCTAACTCTAGGTTAGGTTACTGGAGGGTGTCCGGCTCTTGGATACTTACTACGACGTTGAACAACGAGAAGCTCTATGCAATGGGATGGCGATGGTTCTCTGGCTTATATGCCCGAGAATACGTGAACTGACGAGGAGCCGTATACCGAACGGTACGTACGGTTCTGTGGGAGGTCGGATGAGCCATTAAGGCTCATCCTCCTACCCGATTGAATCAGCAATTGTTTACTCAATTGTTTGAAGTTTTTCAGCAATCATGCTGTTTCTGAATTCTTCAATTCCCTTTGTCCCCTCTTTTTCATTCACTTTGAGAAGTAACAGTCCTCCGGCGACAAACAAGATGATGATTGATAAGATTCCGAGCCGATTGCTACCGGTGAGGATGGTGACCGCTCCAAGAAGCAGCGGTCCGATAATAGCGGCGAATTTGCCGAGCATATTGAAAAATCCAAAAAACTCTGCCGAATATTCAGTGGGGATCAAACGGGTGAAATAACTACGACTCAATGCTTGGATTCCTCCTTGGAACAATCCCACCATGCATGCAAGTACATAAAAGTGCCAGACTTGACTCATAAAGAATCCTAGTATTGCGATGAAGCAATACGCAGCAATGGCAACGAACAGGGCATTCTTAACACCGATTTTCTTACCGAACCAGTTATAGGCGATTGCAGAAGGGAATGCTACAAATTGCGTAATCAACAGTGCGACAATCAATGAAGATGCAGGAAATCCTATGGCAGTACCATAATCGACCGCCATCCTGATGATCGTATCGACTCCATCGATATAGAACCAATAGGCGAGAAGGAACAATCCTACGGTTTTTAGGCTTTTAATGGCTTTAAAGGTGATTACGAATTGTCTCAACCCTTCAATAATCGCGGTTTTTGGCTTTTTCTTTTCAGTGGATTTCGTTTCTTTGACAAATAGTATGATAGGGATGGTGAACACTGCCCACCAAATGGCAACTGTCACAAATGCTGCCTTGACTGCTGCCACTTCATCAACAAATCCGAATGCCGTAGGATTAAGATACATCAACACGTTTACCAAGAAAAGCAAACCCCCTCCGATATAACCAAGGCCATACCCAAGCGAAGAGACAAAATCTACTTTTTTTGGTGAAGCGACATCTGGTAACAACGCATCATAAAAAATCAATGAACCAGAAAATCCTACGGTAGCCAAGATATAAAAGAGAACGGCAAATTGCCAATTCCCTGCTTGCACAAACCAGAGAGAACCTGTCATCACACACCCTAAAAATGAGAAGAAAATCAAGAATCTCATTTTATAACTGCCTTTATCGGCAATAGCTCCGAGTATGGGAGCAAGGATTGCTACAACCACTGCTTCCATCGAATTGGCTACTCCGAGATAAAATGTGCTTTCTTGAGCAGAAGATGCTGAAGACCAGTAGGAACTGAAAAAGATAGGAAAGAATCCCGCCATGACGGTGGTGGCAAAAGCACTGTTGGCCCAATCATACAACGACCAAGCGATGATGGAACGACGTGAATCCTGCATACGAATCCTCCAGGTTACCAGTGTGGGATTGTGTAGAATTCTTCCCTCGCTAGCTGTACACATAATACCGTATGAATATCGGCCTGTCAGCTCTTCACTTGAATAACTTCACACTGATGTATACAATAGCGCGCAAATCAGTTTTATATGGGAGGTTACCATGATCGTATGCAAATTTGGAGGGACATCCCTTTGTGATGCTTCACAAATTAAAAAAGTCTCAAGCATCCTGAATTCCGATAGCCGCCGAAGTATTGTGATCGTTTCAGCTCCCGGGAAACGTGATAAGACTGATACCAAAGTGACCGACATGCTTTATAACTGTCATTCATTAGCCCAACGTGCAATTCCTTTCTTAAAACAATTCGATGAGATTACCTTTCGTTTTACCTCAATAGCTAAAGAACTCGGAGTACATACCGATAAGATTGAAGAGGCTTTGAATGATATCGCCTTTCACATAGAACAAGGAGTAACCGCTGACTATGTAGCTTCAAGAGGGGAATTCTTGAATGCTCTTTTAATCTCAGAGTTTCTTGGATGGGAATTATTGGATGCAGCACAATTGATAGTTATCAATGAAGATGGTTCAATCGATGAAAACACGTATCATACTATTGCCATGGCTATCGATCCTGATAAGAAATATGTGTTTCCAGGATTCTACGGATCAACAAAAGAAGGAGAAATAAAAACCTTCTCAAGAGGGGGCAGTGATATCACAGGATCAATCGTAGCTCGATCTGTCGGCGCAGAATTGTACGAGAACTGGACTGATGTGTCAGGTATTTTTATGGCGGATCCTAGAATTATTTCCGATGCCAAGGTAATCGATTCCATTTCATACCGCGAAGTACGTGAGCTTGCAGCTGTTGGATTCAATGTGTTCCATGAAGAAGCGATAGCACCTGTCAGACAAGCTTCCATTCCGATCAGAGTGAAGAATACCAATCGACCCGAAGACCAGGGAACGGTAATCGTACCGTCAAGAGATGCTTCGCAGAATCCATTGGCAGGTGTTACCGTAAAGACTGGTTATTGCAGGCTTTCCGTAGAAAAGCTTATGTTGTTCAAACAAAACGGTATTCGTGAAAGACTGGAGAATACACTACATACCATGGGAGTGTTCCCTGAGCTCAGTGCATTCAATATCGATTCCATCATCTGGTTTTTTCCTTCTTCTCAAGTCGCCAACGGATTATTGGAATCAATCGCGTCTTTGCTAAATAAAGAATTTGCCTTGGATGATGCGGTGTGTGAGACTGGTTTTGCACTCGCAGCGGTCGTTGGAGAAGGCTTTGGGAAAAATATAAAGAAGATATCACATGTATATACCGCGCTCCAACAACACTCCATCCATGTTGTTTTTTCATCGTTTGGCATATCAAAGACTGCCGGTATCTTTGTTGTATCGGAGTCTCAAGCCCATGATACGGTAAAAGTGTTGTACGAAGATCTTCTTCGCTAAAGATACGTACATAAAAACGGCGGGTAAAAACCCGCCGAATAATTACACGATACAATATTAGCGAATTGCTAATTCAGTTTCAAAATCGAAGAACTTTACTCTTTCCAAGTCTGGAACCAAGCTGATTTCTTGATCGACACTCAACTTTACAGTGGGTTCAATCTTCGCAATTGCCTGATGCTTGCCCACAACAACATAAATGTGAGTTTCCGATCCGAGCGGTTCAATAACGCTTACCTGACCATTGATCGTCTGATCAGCGATTGCACCATCGACAAATTTCACATCTTCAGGGCGCACACCGAATGTAACTTTCTTTCCTACATAAGGAGCTAGCAATTTATTCAATTTTTCTGTCAGCTTGATACGGAACGAACCTTCATCGGCGAATAACTGCTTGCCTTCGGCAACCACATCCATGGTCATGAAGTTCATCGGAGGAGAGCCTATGAATCCGGCAACAAACTTGTTGTTCGGTTCATTATACAGTTCAAGTGGTCCGCCGATCTGTTGAACGATACCGAATTTCATCACGACAATCTTGTCAGCCATGGTAAGAGCTTCAACCTGGTCGTGGGTAACATAAATCATCGTTGCCTTGAGCCTGTTGTGCAATGAAGAAATCTCTGCTCTCATCTGAACACGCAATTTCGCGTCAAGGTTCGATAACGGTTCGTCAAAAAGGAATACTTTTGGCTTTCGAACAATAGCACGACCAACTGCAACTCGCTGGCGCTGTCCACCGGATAGAGCCTTTGGTTTGCGGTCTAGAAGTTGTTCGATATCGAGAATTTTTGCAGCTTCGCGTACCCGTTGATCGATCTCATCTTTCGGGAATTTGCGAATTTTCAGACCAAACGCCATGTTGTCATATACGCTCATATGAGGATACAACGCATAGTTCTGGAAAACCATTGCGATGTCACGGTCTTTCGGCGGGACATCATTTACCATCTTGCCATCGATATAAAGTTCACCGCTGGTGATGTCTTCCAAGCCCGCGACCATTCTGAGAGTGGTAGATTTACCGCAGCCAGAAGGACCTACGAGAACGACGAATTCCCTGTCGAGCACTTCAAGATTGACATTGTCGACAGCCTTTACATTTCCATCATACACTTTAGAAATGTTTTTGAGTTGTACAGTGGCCATAAAACCCCCTATTTATCTTATTGTAGTCCAGTGTAACTCGAGCACTCCCGGTTGTCAATAAAAAAGCCTCCCTAAAGACCTTTTGTATACGTAAA
Source organism: Spirochaetales bacterium (assembly GCA_012523305.1). GTDB lineage: Bacteria > Spirochaetota > Spirochaetia > Sphaerochaetales > Sphaerochaetaceae > JAAYDK01. The sequence continues at coordinate 489 of JAAYIV010000093.1, read as the reverse complement.
GATACTATCTAAGTATTTTATATATATGGAAATATAATACTGATATATCAAAAGATGGGGCATTTACGGTACAAATCAATCGGTTGTCTGAAAATAAACAGATTGCCACTAAGCAATTAGTTTAAAGTTTTTACCTAAGGAAAACACAATGCTTTAGCGCTCATGATGACAACTGAAAGTTCAAAGAATTCCGGCATGATCAAAGTATGATGCGGATAATAAACAAAAGGGGAATTTTCTTTGATGTTTAATCAGATATGATGGAATCAACAATGGAAATTCGCTTTATGGTTGCCCTTGAAATATTGAATACTTTTGAGTATCATACCAACATTGTTGCGTCTGTCGTATAACGGCTATTACCCGAGCTTCCCAAGCTCGTGACGAGGGTTCGACTCCCTTCAGACGCTTACTTGAAGGGGACGTTGATACAATCAACCGTTGCGCATTCTTTTTTTATCAACTCATTACAGGAAAGAACTAGAGAAG
>JAAYIV010000092.1 GCA_012523305.1 Spirochaetales bacterium | reverse complement strand
GCGACTCTTGTTCTTCTTTCGTACTACCGGGATGAATAGTGATGAAGATCTGACTGACACTATGTTCTTTCGCGTCCATGAACGTAGTTGAAGTTCCGCTTGATAATACCGATGCGCATATATCCAACAACAAGGAGAGGCCGGAGCCCTTATATAATCCGATGGGCATTGCCTGTCCTCCATCGAGGATGGCGGACGCATCGTTAGTCGGTCTTCCCTCTTTATCATACCCTCCGATAGCGACCAAAGGAGTGTTTGTGGCCCTCGCACTTTCCAGTTTGCCAAAAGAAAATTGACTGAGGGCCATATCCAATACTACAGGATGATCCTTTTTCGGTATCGCAAATACGATCGGATTATTTCCGATCGTGATAGTCTTGTTAGGCCAGGAAGGCATAAGGGGAATCGTGTTGGTCCAACAGATACACACATACCCTTTTTCAGCTGCGCGGTACCCGTATGTGGCTCCGCGCATCCAATGGTCGGTATTACGGATCGCGACCAATCCGATGCCATGTTCGTCTGCCAGTTCCATCGCCCTGTCGACCATGGCCAAGGCGTTGAGCGGACCGATGCCATGCTGTCCATCCCATTGTTCGAAGGCCCCGAAGCTCTTCAGTAAGACGGGAAGCACATCTTTATCCACCGTGTTGTTCTTGATTTTGTTCACGACAAGATGAAACCGGTTGACCCCATGGCTGGCAACTCCGTCCCGGGTGTTGTCGGCCAAGATTGTCGCCAAGAGAGTTGCCCTATGTTCAGTAAGTCCTAGGGTGAGAAACACCTTGGAAAATACTTCGACCATGTGCCCGTATGATATATTCACCATGCTGATGCCCCTTGAATTATTCTCATTATACGGTATCTGCCAATCGATTGCATCAGGACACATTATGTTTATTCTATCCTTCCATTTCAGCTTTTTTCGCTTTATAATCCATAAAAGACAATTACAGTACAAATCATGGAAAGGAGAATAAAGAAACATGAAGACTCTGGTTGTGTATGCATCCAAGAAAGGATACGCTAAAGAATGTGCCCGACATGTCGCTGACGGTATCGGTTCTGATTCAATAGCGGTACAAGTCGGCAGGGAAGCCAATACGGCCAACATCGATAATTATGAAGCGGTCATTGTCGGTGGAAGCATCCATATGGGAAATCTTTCCGGATCATTGAAATCATGGTTGGCCAACCATGCGCAAGAGTTATTGGAAAAACCGCTGGGCTTGTTCGTATGTGGCTTGGGCGAAGAAGAACAAGAACAGTATTTTACCAAGAACTTTCCCAGCGAGTTGCTGGAACATGCAAAGATCAAGTGTTATCTTGGTGCCCGTTTGATTTTAAAGCAATACAATCCGATTATCAGGGCAATGATGAAAAAAATTACCAAAAAAGATGAAGATATCCATATGGAACGTCCTGAAGCGGTCAAAGCCTGTGCCGATGCTTTTAAATAGCTGATTGGTTGCGATACAAGTTTTGTCTGATAAAAATAAATTGGTTTATTCGCAGATCCAGGAGTGTGGTGAGGATAGTTATGTATCCTTTAAAAGTATGATTTATGTAGTTGCGGAAAGAGGTTGGGTGAAATTGCGAATCAGGTTTTTGAAACAACACTAGTAACATTTGTCACTAAAGCATGTAAATGTAATAAAAAATAGAACAAATATATTTTAATTGTTTCTTAATATATTCCAATTTTTATATTATTATTTATATTAAAGAACTTTGTTCATGATAGGTATCAATTAAGGCTTATGCAATCACAAAAAAGTAATAATTATTTTTTTTGATGATTAAAGTCTATTGACACGATTGTAACTCTATTCTAGTGTAGATTTACCTGCAAATTACAAGGATGTATACCATGAAAGCATTCGGTTCTAAATCTTACAAGGAGGTGGCCCTCAGACTGACCAACTCGGATGTCCGCCCACTGACCCATAGGGTGACAATTTATCACTATTTGCTCACCCATCTCACTCACCCGACAGTCGATAATATCTATAGTGATCTGGTGCAAACCATGCCGTCACTATCAAAAACCACCGTATATAACGTGCTTGACCTGCTTTGTGAAAAAGGTTTGGTGAAACAACTCACTATCGAAGGCAATGAAGCGCGCTATGATGCGGACATGGAAGAACACATGCACTTCAAATGTTCGGAATGCAAAACGGTTTTCGATCTCAAGGACGTACCATTCCCAAGTATAGAACTTCCCTCCGGTCTCGTTATCGAACATATTCAACTCAATATCGAAGGTAAATGCTCCGCTTGTGCAAAAGCTTGCTAATTCATCAAAGGTAGTCGCATGAGTTCACAATAAGGAAGAAGCCGCTTATCGGTAGCGCTTCTTCCTCGATGCAATCCAATCGAGATAGGCCGCGTGCGTATCCTTGTCAGGATGATACACATGTTCGATTTCAATCCATGCCTTTTGCGCTTCATTGAAATGGTTGTACCAAGAACACCCTACCGCTGCCAAGATCGCGGCTCCATAGGCGCCCAATTCTTTTTGAACGCATGTGATGACGTTGCTTCCCAGCAGATTTGCACGCAGTTGCAACAAGTCGACGCTCCTGTTAAGTCCTCCGGTCGAAAGGATCGAATCCAATTGCGTGACACCTGTTGCCGATTCGCACATCAGATATGTTCTGTAACAGATACCCTCCAGAATCGCTCTGATTTCATCGTCTTTGTTGCCTGTGGTATTGGTGAATCTCTTCTCTAATGGCAGATCGCTATCTTCATAATCATAATAATTCACTCCGTTGGATCCTACCGGGATAGTTGCCGAACGAGATAACATGTCGTCTATCGATTCATCTGGAAAGTAGGCTTCTTTGTAACGTTCCACGGTCTCGGAGCCCATGCCGTAGAAGGAGAGGTAGGCATAAGCGTCTGTCTGAGGAAACGGGCTCAAGGCAACGTTTCTTCGTGGTGAGTAATCATCGCGTATGGCAACCGCGGCAATTACCGTACCGGTAGATTCGGATAACGGAGCGTGGTATCCGAGTCCCGCTCCGATCGATGCTACGATATGATCAAGACCTCCGCTGAACACTTTGGTATCAGCTTTGAGATGTAAGAATGCTGCGGCTTTGTCGGTCAGGTGGCCGACGAATTCACCGCCTCTTACCACCGTACCGAACTGTTCGGCTCGCATTCCGATCGCGTCTAGGCTTGCAGGTAACCATTTCTGCTGTTTTACACTCAGAAGCCCCAATAGGGAATCGGAGCTCTCGTCAGCATACAGCGTACCCGTGAGAAATAACATGAGATAATCCGGCAGGGTCGCTACCTTGGCAATCTTACCCCACATATCCTTGCGGTTGTTCTTCATCCAGAGCAGTTTGTTGATGGTTGATCCCGGGGTACACCATCCGCCTATTCCCGTTTCTTCAAGGAATCCCGGTTGCTGCCACAGTTCCACCAATGACGGATCAACCGTCGCATCGAATTCAGTGCTCCAGATGTAGAAATCGGTGAGAGGCTGACCGTGGCGATCGAGCAGCAAGAATGTATTGGATTGTGAGCCGTAAGAGATTCCCACGATATCATGGGAATCTATGTTGGCTTTTTCGACTGCTTCGGCAATCGATGATTTGACGGCTTGTAAGAATACTGCCGCAGACATGGTCACCAGTTTCCCGTTCGTTGTCTTCGGGGTCCGGATTCTGGCGAACCCGACACCGCGGCCAATTTCATCAACGATGATTACCTTGAAGTAACTCGTCCCCAGGTCAATTCCCAATACATACTTCACAGCATATCTCCCGGTAAGCTATTTTTTTATGAGATCAAGCGTTGCATTGACGAATATCTTGCCTAGTTGCGGGGTGAACAGCGAGTTTGATGCTTCATAACCGCCTTCCGCCGCTGCCTCTTCGGTAGTGATGTACCCTTGCAACTCTCCGTTTGCCATCGAGATGATAAAAGTTCCCGAAAGAGCTTTCTTGACTGCCAATGCGTGATCGACGAAAATTTCACCCATCCAGCCCACGAACCACCATGGCCCTACACGGAAGGCTTGGATCTCAGCAGGCACATTGACGGTAAAGAATGCTTCCAGATCGCCCGAAGCCTGCATCATGCTCATCGTTACCTGTTCTTCGGCTCCGAAGATATCGCATTCTACGGTCCTGATTTGAGCAGCCGGTGCTTTTTCAGCTTTCATCCGCTCGATCTTGGCCACGACCGCTTCCAATTTCTTTTCAGATTCTTCGACCGGCGGGAAGACTTTCCGCGGCGGGTCGTTGATGAATGTCCGTCTGATTTCCAACGATACATCATCAGTATATTCGACATTGTCCACGACTGACTCGACTGCTTTGCCTAAGATGTGGCCAAGGCGGATTGCCTCTTCGAATGTGTTGGCTTTCACCACATGACGAGGGCTTTGGTTGCCGCAAGGTCCGCTATGATAAAGAATCGGGCATGTCGCACCGAACACATGTTCTTTTAGATAGGCCTTTGCCATTCCGGGAAAATCAGCGCTGACCAACAATGAATCTTCATGTAGCACTGTCGGATGCATGCTCACTACCATCATGCAGGCGAGGTATTTGGCTTGTTTTGCATCTTTGATAAGAAGTACGGGTACCTGATGGTCTGAAGGACCGTCCGGATCCCGTCTGTTCGTACCGATTCCGGTGCTGTCGGCGGTGGCAAATCCGATGGTTGCGGGTATTTTTGCCTTGCATGCCGCAATACCATTCTTCGCCATCTGCTCGACGGCGAAGGCAACATACTTGCGATCAAACTTCGGCACGATAGGATCGCGGGTACTGTTGGCCGCATCAACGGTTATCGGACCCGAATGAGTATGAGTGGCTGTTACCATGATCTGTTCTTCACGCAATCCGGTTTCTTTACCGATGATGGTCCTGATTTCTTTTGCCATGACCTTTGTGACAAATATGATATCATTAGAGATGAACAGTAACTTGTTCCTTCCCTCTTCCAGATACAAAGCAGCTGTCATCAAATCATCATGGACTCCGTTGCTATAGCGTTCTACATGGGGATATCCATATAAGAACTGACTGTCATACGGAGTGATCTTCGCTTCGCTTGCTCCTGCATATACCATTGCACACCTCCAAGTATTTTGATTACCTATCAATGATTCTACAATAACCGGTTAATTGGGGATTTATAAAAATCAACTTTTACCAGGGAAATAACAACAAAAAACCAATTGTCATAATATTAGAACCCATTAATTAACCATAAACCAACAAACAGCATTGTGCAAGAATATTTGTGTGAGTTTTTGTTTCTCATATGATCCATAATGGAGAGAATTGAAAGGTCCCATAGTATCAAAACACCCCATGCGGTTAGCTAAAAGATTTGCTTTGCATCATAAGATTCAGTTGAATGCCAAAACTACGAATAATTCGATTCATATCCAAATATTTAATCAAATTAGATGCTTCTTATTTTTCATGATACAACCCTTCAAATGTACTGATAATTTGTTTATGGGTAACTATTTCTTTCTCGATACATGGAATCTGATTCGTATCATCTATGCACGTACTGATTGCGTCCATAGCATAGAGGAAAGAATATTCTATCATTGCTCGAACAGTAAGATCGATTTTAAAGTTGGCGACTCTTCCGTCTGATCTACGATAAGGACCGATCTCCTACCTTGAATTTTGTAATGTCATGTAGATGTCAGTCGGTATCATAACAAAGAAAGACCGTCCACTTGATATCAGGGTACAATTTCTTGCAAGTATTTTTGAACCAATAATCAGAATGTGTTAATTGGGTAATTGTTCCTACATGATTCATACGGATGATTTCTGAATGTGTTTCTGATGTTGAGAATGAGGTAACGTCATTTGTTTTATCGTTACATTGATTGTCCATATGCGCGTACTCAGGATGATTTCCATAATAATGATACAACAACCGTTCATAGAATATTCGTTCTGTATCTCCTTCGGTAATACATGCAACACCACTGAAATAAAACTGCTTCTTCTCAACCTTTGATGAATGAATTGAGGATATAATTTAAATTTGAATCATCCGACATTAAATCAAAAAGGGACTCTCCCACTGAAAGGCCAAGTGCCTGAGAGGTGTTCGTAGACGACTTACCCTTATTTTTAGCAATGCTCTCAAAAGAAGCACAGCCGGTCTCATCTGGCAATCCGGCTATAAATTCTATCCAGTTTCAAATACTGAACTAGATACGGTGAATCTAGACCATCATTGTCCTCCGGTCATTTCTTTTTTCACCATAAGGGATTTACCGCACGATACACAGAACTCCCCCATTCTTTTCTATACATCTTAATTATTATCGCTTATCATTGGTGGGTATGTCAGGATTTTGTCGTGTGATTGACGGTGGAAGGTTATTTTCATGAGTTTGAAGTTAAAGATCATGCTTATTATTTTCTCTGTGGCATTGATACCTATTACCATCATGTCACTTACCACCTCTTACATTTCCACCGACACATTGGTTGAGAAAGAGGTGAATACAAAGGTCAACATCCTCTCTGATATTGCCAATAAAGTGTACCTTTCCCTCAGCGAACGACAGCTCGTCGGCATCAATTTCATGCTTAACGGCAATGTGCAGGAGTTGTTGTCGCGTCCGATCGACACTTCTACTCCCGGATCATTTGAGAAACTCCGTTTTGAGATAGAGAAGATGCTTCAAAATTATAAGTATCTTATCGGTACCGAAGGATTGTATCTGTACTCAATGGACGGTTCTGTGTTTACCAACAAACCGTTCGATTCGTTCGATGTGGCATTGTTCATCGATTCGCCATGGTTCCAGCAATCGCTGCTGGAGCAAAAGAGTTACTTTTGGGGAGAACCGACAATCGAGAGCGGCAAACATGTCGTTCCCTTGGTTCGTGTGGTACGAAAGATCCTTGAGCCAGACATCCTTGGTTATTTCATTTCAACAATCCGAGAATCATTTTTACATGAACTGTATGCAACATTTGTTGAGCAAGAGGTCTCTGACTTTTTCATTATCAATGAACGAGGGACCGTCATCTCCCAAACCAATAAGGACAACGTCGGCAAACATATCAATGAAGCGTTCCCCAATTTGAAATTTAACGGGTCGTTCCATGGCTCGACCTTTGTCGATCAAAAAGACGGTAGATATCTGATTACATACCACACCGATTCACGCAACGGATGGACTTACATCAACTGTGTCCCGTGGCAGGAGTTGTATAAAAGTGCCAGGAATATCCAAATTCTTACCTATGTGCTCTCAGTCGCGCTGATCATCGTCTGTTTCATCATCGCCCTTCTCTTCTCCCGAGGTATCATCCATCCGATCAATTCATTGATCACCAGGATGAAGCGGGCGGAGAATGGTGATTGGGACATCGATGTACGAACCAATACCACAGGGGAGATCGGTCAATTGGAACATAGCTTCGGCCTTATGCTGAAGGCGTTGAAAAAATCAATGGAAGAAAAACTTACTATCCAAAGACAAAAGCGCAAGGCCGAGCTGAAGATGTTGGAATACCAGATCAATCCTCACTTCCTCTATAACACGATGTCTTCGATCATCTGGTTAAGCGAGAACAATGAAAATGATGCTGTCATCACGATTGCTTCGGCTATCAGCGAACTATTCAGGATAAGTATCAGCAAAGGCAATGAAGTGATTTCGATCGCCGATGAAATCCAGTACGTGAAGTATTACCTTGAAATACTCAACATCAGGTATAGGAATGCTTTTGATGTGCATTACGATATCGATGATACGGTCTTACAAGGGGATACCATCAAACTGATTCTCCAACCGTTGGTTGAAAATGCCATCTATCATGGAATCAAGCCTTCGGCATCGACGAGTATAAAAGGTGCCATCGACATCGAAGCCAGATTGGATGATGACAGTACGGTGTTGTTTACGATAGCAAATACCGGAACACCTTTGACCGAGGAGAGAATCGATGCTTTGAATCAATTTTTGAGAGAACAACATGCCGATGAAAACTTTGGTATCGGGATTCGCAATGTCTACGATAGGATCCAATTGGCCTACGGAAAAGAATTCGGGATTCGCTTTAAGGCTTCCGATGCTCAAACAACCGTCGTGGAGGTAAGAATCCCCTTCAAGACAAAGAAAGAGGATGGTGATGAATAAGTTTTCCCTGCTCATCGTTGAAGATGAACAAATTATCAGAGATGGATTTGCCCGAGTATTGGCTACGTATGATGATTTTACCGTCTATTCCGCAAAAAGTGCGGAAGAAGGATTGCAGGTAATCTTTAACCATCCGATCGATGTGATGTTGCTCGATATCAAGCTGCCCGAACTCAGCGGGATCGATATGCTCTATCAGCTGCGTTCGTTGGGATATGTCGAACTGATGGTGATTATTATCAGTGGCCATACTGAGTTTGATTACGCGCATAGGGCAATAGAGCTGAGAGTCGACGATTACCTGCTCAAGCCGGTGACTCCCGGTAAATTACGAGAATTGGCTGTAAAAATTACCCAAACGCTAAAAACCCGCAATAAGGAGCGAATTGACAAAGAGCAATTGCTCAAACAGATTGAGATATCAAAACCATTGTTGCAGCAAGCGTTTCTGACTGAATTGATGAATACGAATTCTTATCACGAACACCTGCTTCAACAATCGGAACTTATCGGTATCGACTTGGAGGCCTCTGGATACCGGGTGGTAATCGTCAATCCCCAACTGAAAGCCATCGAAGAAAATAAACTGGAGTTGCAATTGAAGATGGAGCAAATCCATTTGATCCTTGTTGATTTCAAATGGGAATTTACCAGTATTCCCTTCTACCAAGGGACTTCTTCATTTGTCGTCATCCAGATGTTGCGTGATGGCAAACATGCTGCTGACGAAGATTATAGGAACCTGAGATCATTGGTCCATAAGATAAGAACGGAAACGGATGTCACCGTCGCAATAGGAATCGGTGAATGGATCGAGACCCTTGCAAGCGTTCCTGCCAGTTATCAACAGGCATCGATGGCCCTTGCGGCGAGAAAGGTACAGACCTTCGGAGGTATCAATCCGTGTCGTTATTATCGTGAGATTGTCGTCGGTTTAGAAAAACGCGATTCGTTTTCCCTTGACAAGGCCGCCATCCGGATTGCATTGCAAGAGTTGGATGAAATTCGTTTGATTGAGATCATCCAACAGCTTTGCAGCAGGATCGGGGATTCGGCATTGCTCGAGACATTGGACGGTATCAGTTTCTATCTGCATGAACTGACGCAAATCATCATCCAATACCAACCGGAACATTATGAGCGGTGGACCAATGAGTTGACCACTATTTTTAAGATATTGGCCCAACAATCGCCGCATGAGTATAAAGAAGCAATCATCAGTACCACCAAAAACCTATTTGAAGAACTACGGGAGCAGCGTAATGCATTCGGTAGCACACTGGTAGCATCGTTAAAGAAATACATCCATGAACATTACCGAGATGACATGTCGCTTACCGCGATGGCATTGCAGATGAAATACAGTCCCAACTATCTTGGCGCGCTGTTTAAAAAAGAAACCGGCACCACGATTCATGATTACTGGCATGTGGTGAGGATGGAATATGCCAAAAAATTGTTAAGCGAAACTTCGATGTATGTGTTTGAGGTCGCGGAACAAGTCGGGTATAAGGACCAGTATTATTTTTCCGCGTTGTTCAAACGTTTTGTCGGAACCACTCCGAAACAGTATCGGTCGTAATCGGTGTTGGAAATTATAAAAGTTTATTGATTCTTCTATGTAATTCTGAATTTGTAGGCCATAGAGTGTAGATAAGAACCCTACAAAGGAGGAAACGTATGGGACTTAACAGAAAAATCGTTATGGTACTGTTGTTCGTGCTCGTGGTCTCGACAGGTCTGGTATTTGCTCAGGGGCAGAAGGCTCCTGCGACTACCGGTGCGGAGGTTTCAGGACCCACCGTCGGTATTTCATTATTTTATCGCAGGGATGAGTTTTACAAAGACTTGGAGTCAGGCTTCCTGAGTGGCGCAGAAAAATATGGATTCAAAGCCAACATTCAAGATGCGGACGCCGATCCGAGCAGACAGACCCAGCAATTGGAAGATTTCGTGGCGATGGGTGTTGATGTCATTGCGTTTGCCGCTAGTGATCCTGATGGTTTGATTCCGGCGGTTGAAGATGCGAACAAGGCAAAGATCCCAGTATTTACGTTCGATGGCGGGGTTAACGGCGGAGAGGTTGTCAGTTTCGTAGGCATGGACAACTACATGGCTGGAAAACTTGCCGGCGAGTGGGCTAAAGAGTACATCACCAAGAATCTGGGTGGTAATGGCAATGTGGTTATTCTGGACTTCCCGCAGTCGGCGGTAGTATGTGGGGACCGTGTAAGAGGGTTCAAGGATGTCATGGCTACTATGCCAGGAGTCAAGATCGTTGCCCAACAGGATGGAAAAGCCAGCCGCACCGAATCGATGAACGTGATGGAAAACATTCTTACCGCCAATCCGAAGATTGATGTTGTGTTCGGTATCAATGATGACACGATTTTCGGTGGAATCGCGGCATGCGAAGCCGCAGGCAGGACGGATATGGTATTCGTTGACGTAGGCTGGAGCCAAGAGTTGTTCCTCAAGCTCAAGAACAACGATCCGTACGTGAAGGCATCTGCCGTGCAGAATCCCTATCAGATGGCGATTAACACCATGGATGCAATCAACGACTATCTTAGTGGGAAACCATTACCGGACCAAATTCTTCAGGATGCGGTGTTAGTGACAAGCGAAAATGTTGATAACATCGGTTGGGAAGAAATCGTTGCAATGAGAAAGTAAACGTTCATGTGTTTGGCGGGAGTTCGTCTCCCGCCATGATTTCATCTATCAGGAGTCAGTGATGAGTGAGCAAATAAAAAAGGACAAGGCAATCTGGGTGAACGTGAAGACCCTGGTGAGAACCGTAAACAGTAAGTATTTCATTCTCTACGCTGTGATTGCCCTCATAATAATACTTACGATACTTTCCGATTCTTTCCTGAGCCTTCACAATATCATCAATATACTTCGTCAAAGTTCGATGGTTGCCATCATAGCCGTCGGGGTATTTTTTGCCATTGTTTCGGGCGGCATCGACATCTCTGTCGGATCGACAGTCGGACTGGCCGGAGTGATAATGGCAAAATCGTTGGTTGAGTTAAACCTTCCGATATTCCTTGGAATAATCATCGGTCTTGCGGTCGGAACTTTTGTGGGATTGATCAATGGGCTGTTGGTCGCCAAACGCAATATTCCCCCATTTGTCGCCACATTGGGCACGATGGGCGCAGTGCGTGGGCTTACCTATGTGTTGACCAACGCTTACCCCGTATCCGGATTGCCCAAGGGCATTGATTTTATCGGACGCGGATATGTCGGACCGATTCCGGTTCCCATCATCATCATGCTCGTCGTGTACGTGTTGGCGTATATCGTAGCCGAGCATACGCGAGTCGGGCGATTTATTTTCGCAATCGGAGGAAATGAGGAAGCCGCTCACCTGTCGGGCATCAAGATTGACAAGTACCGGATTTTTGCCTATATGACCAGTGGCGGTCTGGCGGCACTCAGCGGTATCATATTGGTTTCCCGTCTTGCATCAGGACAGCCGAACGCCGGACTCAATTATGAGTTTGAGGCAATTACCAGCGCTGTTGTCGGTGGTACGAGTCTTTCAGGCGGGAAAGGCACCATTCTCGGAGTACTGTTCGGAGCATTGTTCATTTCCATTTTGCTCAACGGTATGGTGTTACTGAACATTTCGTCGTACTACCAACAGATGCTGAAGGGAATCGTGCTGATTCTCGCTGTTATGGTCGACGTTGCCCGTAACAAAGGCCATTGAGGGTATGTCTATGAAAATTCTTGAAGTGAAAGACATCCGTAAGGAATTTCCCGGAGTATTGGCTCTGGATGCCGTAGATCTGTCAATCGAGCCCGGTGAAGTGAGGGCTTTGGTCGGTGAAAACGGGGCCGGTAAATCGACATTGATCAAAATCCTTACCGGAGTATACCAGCCAGATAACGGAACGATCACATATAAGGGTGAAAAGCGTACGATCGCAAATCCCCTTGAAGGACAGAAACTGGGAATCAGTGTTGTCCATCAAGAGTTGAATCTGATTGAGCACCTGACGATTTATGAAAATTTATTTCTTGGCAGACCGTTGATGAAAAAAGTTGCCGGAGCGAATCTCATTGACTGGAAGCGAATCAAAAAAGAGAGCACGGCTCTTCTCGACAGGCTGAACGTCCGCTTAGACATCAATGCAAAAATCCATGATCTGAGCGTAGCCCAAAAGCAATTGGTCGAGATTGCCAAAGCACTCTCATTCAATTGTGAGGTGATGGTGATGGATGAACCTTCGGCGACGCTCACAGATAAGGAACTCGAGGTGCTCTTCACTGTTATCAAAGATTTGAAAGCAGCCGGGGTTGCGATTATCTATATATCGCACCGGCTTGAAGAGATATTCAATATCGCTGATTCGGTAACCGTTCTACGTGACGGGAAACACATTGTCACCTTACCTATCCACGAGACGAACCGTACCAAGTTGATCGAGTATATGGTAGGCCGGGAGTTGGGAGCGGAATATCCTAACTGGAAGAGAAATCCCGAAGAGCCTGTCCTGGAAGTCGATCATCTAGAATCGGCTAAGATCAAAGACGTTTCCTTCTCGGTTCGAAAAGGAGAGATTTTCGGGATCGCAGGTCTCGTAGGAGCTGGCAGGACTGAACTCGCCCGAGCGATCATGGGCATTGATAAACTTAAGAGTGGAACAATTACCTATCGTGGCAAACCATCGAATTTCAAAGATGTTTCCCAAGCTGTCAAAAAAGGATTCGGCTTAGTTCCGGAAGAGCGTAAATCACAGGGTTTAGTGTTGCAGATGACCGTACGCGAGAATATCTCACTGGCGAATATCAAGACGGTCGAGAAAGGTATGTTCATTTCAAAGAAACTCGATCGTGATACGAGCAAGAAATATATCAAGCTGCTGCGGGTTGAAACTCCCCATCACGATCAATTGATCAAGAACCTCTCCGGAGGGAATCAACAGAAAGTAGTCTTGGCAAAATGGTTGAACGCTGATGCCTCGATCCTCATATTCGATGAACCGACAAGGGGTATCGATGTCGGGGCCAAGGTTGAGATCTACAACCTGCTGGTTGAATTGATCAAGGCAGGCAAATCAATCATTATGATTTCTTCCGAAATGCCCGAATTGCTCGGTATGTGCGATCGGATAGCGGTCATGCACGAAGGCAAACTCATGGGAATCCTGTCAAAAGAAGAGGCGACCCAGGAAAAGATATTGCATCTCGCGGCTGGTTGAGGAGGCTCTTTTGGATTTTCTAAAGATCTTTGCAAGCAAGCAACATATTCCATGGACAGCTGATCTGGAGTATTGGATCAGTGCACGAGAACTTGAAGGAAAAGCGGATCCCGCATGGAGAACAGAGCTCGGTTATCTTGAACTGTGTAAGGATCTTGGCGTATTCGGTTATTATTCTTACGACAAATTCTGGTGTGGCACGCCGCATTATGATGAAACGCTAACGGTAAAAACTGAAAAGACACGTGACAGGATCGAAACCACTTGGACTACCCCTGTCGGAACTATTACTCGTACCGAGGTGTTACTTCACGAAAGTGCATCTTGGGCTTGTCTGAAGTACCCGATTGCTGACAATGATGACTTGAAAGTCTTTGAATATATGATCGAGCATCGGAACATGCAGAGTGCCAATACGGAGGACTATCACAAGCGAGCGAAACTTTTTGCCGATTATGGCGGGCTTCCTGCGATCGGGATGCCCCGCTCTCCCCTTTCCGCATTCTTTTACGAATGGGCGGGTATTCTCAATGGCGTGTATTTGCTTATGGATGAACCTGAGCGGATCCGACACATTTTCTTAATGATGGCAGCCCAAGAAGAACCGTTGCTGGATGCTCTTTGTGCCATAAGGCCTCCGTTGGTTCATTTCGCTGACAATGTTTCATCAGATAACATGAGCGGATATTTCAACGAATACTTTGCTGATGTGTATGAGCATCGCATCGGCAAGCTTCATGCTGCGAACATCGCCTGTGCAGTGCATCTGGACGGTGTGGTAAAACCGATCATCAAGAATTTGGCCTCTGTCGGTTTTGATGCCATCGAAGCGATCACGCCGTCTCCTGGCGGAGACCAGCAGATCGAAGACATCCGAACCTTGGCAGATAATGATAATGTGATTCTCTGGGGAGGCGTTCCCGGCGTGATGTTCAGCCCTCCTTACACTTGGACTGAATTAAAAGACCATGTCAGGCATGTGATTGAATGTTGGAAAGGAACTCCCTTTATCCTCGGGGTTGCCGATCAAGTACCCGCAGATGGAGATATTGCGTTAGTTCGGGCAATCAGTGATTTCCTGTTGGAGGAATATGCATGAAGGTAGAATTAGAGAAAGCATTACAGCAATCGTTGCATGGTGAAGTCGCGGATTCGATTGTCGAAACGATTAGGATTCAAATGGAACAATGGGGTTTGAGCATGCCCGATGTCCCTCCTTTGGTCTTTGATTTCGGCCTTGGCGATGTACTGAATATTGGAGAGACAGAATACTGGATCGCCAATGAGATAGAAGAAGGATATTGTGGTAAATACATGTTCTTGCTCAAGGGACAAACGTGTCCCGAGCATTATCATGATATGAAGCACGAAACCTTTTTCATCGTAAAAGGTAAAGTGCGGATGACAAGCGACGGTACCTCATGGAGCATGCTCCCGGGTGATGTGTATGCGGTGAAACCAACAATCAAACACACATTCACAGCAGAAGAACATTCGCTCATCCTGGAAATATCAAAACCAAGCCTTATTGCTGACAATGTGTTCTCAGACAAGGATACCGGGTACAATCGGTGAACGATCGTTCCTAAAGGCAAACCCACCGCACACTGAGATGTGTCCCTTCCAATGGCAATCGTTTCTTCACTGCTTGGACTTCTTTGTTGTTTATCATGATATTTCCATCAATCTTTCCTGCTATGGCCAACGTACAAGGTGTTGATACTTTGATGTGTAGATCATTGTCTTTTTGATCTGCTACGATATTGATCGATCGCTCTTTTTCATACCCGTCTTTGTCATCGTACCAATAGGTGTATGCTGCGTGCTTCGCACTTCCAGGGTAGTACAGCATGATCGGTTTAGATAGATCTATATCGGCGGTGGTGGCGATTAGTCTGTCTTCAACAAGTGCTATCGGAATGAATGATCCTTCTCTGACGAACAATGGGATCGGGGTCTTAGAAAAATCAATTGTCGTTCTCGATCGAATCTGTGTGCCATCGGTCAAGGATAGGAATAGTCCTTCGGGTAATACCAACTCTCGCTTGGTCTCCCCTGATTTCAATTTTACGATCTGCAATAGGGCATCTCCGATAAAGAACTGTCCGGTTTCATGTTCAAAGACCGGGTCATTGCTTTCATAGATCATCGGACGCCAGATCGGTTCTCCGGTCGTACTGAGGTTATGAAAAAGGGAGTACAGATATGGTAGCAGTGCATACCGCATGCGAATCACTTGTTTTATTGAGTTCATCACCGGAGTACTGAATGCCCATGGCTCTTGCCTTCGGGTTCCGTCAGCACTGTGATTGCGCATCAATGGAACCATCAAGCAAGCACGATACCAGTCGACAATAAGTTCGTCGCTGCAGTCGCTTCCGAAACCACCGATATCAGAGCCGACGAATGCCATGGTGGATAGCGACATGCTCAGGATCATTTCGATGTTTTTGGCCAGATGGTGGTAGTTGGAGATGCTATCGCCTGTCCAGAGCGCTCCGTATCGGTGGCTGCCGAGCATTCCGCTTCGGGACAATAGAAACGGCCGTTTGTCAGGATACGCTTGCTTTAAGCCGTCCCAAGTGGCTTTGGCCATACCCAACGCATACCAGTTATGCAGGTCGTGGTGCTTGATCTTCCCGTCGTCAAAACACATCTCATCCAATTCCATAGAACCGGTGCTGGGATCGTTCATGTCCACCCAAAAGGCATCAAATCCTGTCTTTGCCAATTCGGCGGTCTTTTCTTTCCACCATTTTGTTGCTTCAGGTTTATAAAAGTCAGGGAAATGAGAGGCTCCCGGCCATACGAAGCCAATATAGGGCAGGTGTTCTGAATTAAGACAAGCGAGGTTGTTTTCGAGTAATTCTTTATCTATCGGATACCCGTCGGCTTTGATTCCCGGATCCAGAATAGCTACCAATTTGCGTTGACGCGAGCTTTGCGGCATTGAAGGTGTTTCAGAGCGGGTAAATATTCGATATTCTTGAAGATAGTCAATATCGAACCAGATAGCATCACACGGAATGCCATGCGCGAGTAATCGCTTATCAATTTCAGCTGCATCCGCAACTGTCGCGTACCCCCATCGTGATTGGTGGTGGCCCAGCGCCCATAACGGAGGTACCGGAGGCAATCCAAGGAGTTTGGTGAAACGAGATACGATATCTTTCGCAGTAGAAGCAACCGAGATGATCATATCCGGAGATCCCGACTGTGCTCCCAGATAGAAAAACGGTACCGATTCGGTCGCTTGTTTCGCACCCTCTATCATTTGCCGTGCTCCGGTATCCATAAATACTACGGACGAGGTGGGAATCATAAATCCAATCCAGATATCGTTTCGTTTCAACAATAATACCGGAAAGGAAGCATACATCGGATCTGTCGAGCCGTGATCGATATCGCTCCACGCAAAGTCAGCCCACACATCGGTATTCCAGAATTTTGTGCGAACTGCATGTTTTTCAAATCCGATGTTCTTTTCTCCCATCCCATAGAACCGATCGCCATCTTGCAGTTCGAAACAAAAGAGCCACTTCTCTTTACATACTCCGAAAAGAAGATCTTCATGACCTTTCAAGACAGTGGATTTGTTCTCGGTATTGCGTATCTTCATCGATCTGTCCTCAAAGCGTAATTCGTAAGAACAGACTGTTTCGATTGGTGTGGCTTGTACGATGCCAAGCATATCTGAAAAATTCTCAGACCACCGCGGATTGCGTACGGTTATGCGAAATGTATCGGTATCGAATGTATCTACCGAAGTGTTAAATTCGCTTTGTTGCAGGGCTGCTACCCTGAAGTTTTTAGGATGATCAATTTTATGATAATACATGGTTGTTCACCTTATGCTATTTAGAGATTGCCGAATTCACGTATTATTATCTCCAATTTATATTTCTTCAATGTCTATCCATTGAAGAAACAATCAATTCATGCAGATTTTTTGAAAGTTGTTCTAGTCGAGATAGTTGCCATCCACGCTCATCTTCAACAGTCTTGCCGATCGCTTTCATTATCTTTGCACCATAATACATCGGCCCCAGACTGTGATCTGCCATATGGGCAGTCGCAACGGCTTGTCCTACGCACCGATACAACAATATGAGTAGTGGATCTTCTGTGTTCTTTGCAATACCATGGCAGTTTCTGGCAGCTTTCATTGCCTTGCCGGTGGTAGCGTGACCTATGCTCCATGCCTCTGCGATATCCAATGCCTCTCTAATCCGATCATCCAGATGATTATTGATTAAAGGCACTAAATGATATGTGCAATCAAGTG
>JAAYIV010000014.1 GCA_012523305.1 Spirochaetales bacterium | reverse complement strand
CACGGTAAAAATCCCAAGCATCGATCGACCAGCCATACAACAAAATGTCGAACAGACGGTACTGCCGGCCGGGTTAAGAAAAGAACTCACGGTTGCCTCAATCGTCACCGATAACACGGCCGTATCGGTTGAAAGAGAATTACGTAGAAGAAATATTCCGATACATGTGAAACGAATGGTCCATTGGACATTGGTGGCAAACGAACAATCTAACGAGACGGCCTTTGAAACAGCATATGAGAGAGCGTGTTCAAGTGGAATTCTTTTCAATCCTAACAAAGAATATCCGATAGAACCGATAATCGAACCTGGCGGGCATGCTTTTGTGGTAAAAGCAAATCTTACTGAAGATTCCAAGGGAGAACGGGCACTGAGAGTGTTACATGAGATTTTTAAAATAGATGCGTTTTCGATGGTAGAACATGCGATCTTATGGATACTCCAACCCGATTGCACATATACGGCCAACTCAGAAGTCCTTATCGAGCAAGCTGTTTCGACACATATTTTCAACAACCCATTCAGCCAGAGGAGAATCGAGTATGTCTGAACATAAAACGTCCTATAGGGAAGCGGTGCGGGCACACTTGCACAGTACCTTGGAGTTTTCAGATCTACCCTACCTTGGAAAGAAATCTGGAAAAGTACGGGACAGTTATCAACTGGATAACGACCGACTTTTATTCGTTGTTACCGATCGGCTGAGTGCGTTCGACCGGGTACTCACCACCGTTCCGTTCAAAGGGCAGGTATTGAACCTGACCAGCGCATGGTGGTTTTCTATCACAAGCCACATCATAGCAAACCACCTGTTGGCTGTTGTTGACCCTTGTGCTTCGATTGTGAGTAAGTGCACTCCATTTCCGGTCGAATTTGTCGTACGGGATTATATGACAGGATCCACTTCGACTTCGCTTTGGACACATTACAAAGCGGGAGAACGAATTTATTGTGGCAACGTGCTTCCTGATGGGTTGAAGAAAAACGACAAGCTAGAACACCCGATTGTCACGCCCACTACCAAAGATGCCGTGCATGACAGACCGATTACTCCCGAAGATATCGTTAAAGAAGGTTTGATGAGCGAATCCCAGTGGGAGTATGCGAAGAACGCCGCATTGGAATTATTTGCTTATGGGCGCAATGAGGCTAAAAAACGCAATCTTATCCTTGTCGACACGAAATATGAGATGGGTATCGGCAATGACGGAACCATCATGCTCATCGACGAAGTCCATACTCCCGATTCGAGTAGATTCTGGCAAGCCGATTCATATGAACAACGTCATGCTGAAGGATTGGAACCGGAGAGTTTCGACAAAGAATTCATCCGGTTGTGGTTCAATCGAGTGTGCGACCCATATCAGGACGAAGTACTTCCGAAAGCACCGGATCATCTGGTGGTTGAGTTAGCCCTGAGATACATAGAAGCATATGAGCGAATCACGGGAAAGGAGTTTCAATTCCCCGACAAGCAAATGCTCTCGATATCGAATCATGACCGGTTGCGAGCGAATCTCGCAAAGGTGGGATTATGAAAACTGTAGTGATCATCATGGGTTCGGTTGTCGACGGACCGCATGTGGAAAAAATCATTGCCAAGCTGGACTCATCGGCCGTACGGGTAGAGAATTATGTAGCATCCGCCCATAAGCAACCGATGGACGTGTTAAAAATCATCGATGATTACAAAGATCACCAATCGGTGGTATTCATCACCGTCGCGGGTCGATCGAATGCTCTTTCAGGATTTGTCGCAGCCAATACGACATTTCCCGTGATAGCCTGTCCTCCGTTTTCCGATACTATCGATATGTTGGTGAATATCCACTCCACATTGCAAATGCCGAGTGAAGTGCCGGTCCTGACTGTACTTGACCCTCGTAACGCAGCATTGGCCGCACTGAGGATTCTGGCTCTTGCCAGACAATAGGTATCGAAAATATGTGCGGGATTGTTGGAATCATCAGCCAGGAACAGGTCGTAGCCCAGATTTATGACAGTTTGATACAACTGCAACATCGCGGTCAGGATGCGGCGGGCATTGTTACATGCAACGAACGTTTGCACTTTAAAATGGGAATGGGGTTGGTTCGGGACATATTCCAAGACCGCCATATCCAGCGTTTACGGGGAACCATGGGAATCGGCCATAATCGTTATCCGACTAGCGGATCTAAGTTTGCCACTGATGAGGTACAACCCTTTTGGACGAGCGTTCCCAAAGGAATTGCATTCGCCCATAACGGAAATATTGTCAATGCAGATGAATTGCGACATGAAGTGACGGTACACTTCAACCGATATCTCAACACTAATAGCGATTCTGAGGTATTACTGAATTTCTTTGCTGCAATCCTACAGAAAAAAATGACAGCGATGCATTATGACGAATCGATTCATGAAGAATTCTTTGAGATGTTGGTGCAAACATTTTCCGAATTCATGTTAAAAACACACGGTTCTTATTCAGTGGTGGGATTGATCAAGGATCACGGATTGATCGCATTTCGCGATCCTTTCGGAATTCGACCGCTGGTGATCGGTAAGCGTACCGATGCACATCAAAAAGATGAGTACATCGTTGCTTCCGAGGATACCATGTTTCATATGCTTGATTTTACGCCTATCGGTGATATTGAGCGGGGGGAGATAGTATTGATCGCTCCCGACGGAAGCATTCAACGAAGAGTGGTTTCCCAGCACCAATTCAGTCCATGCGTGTTCGAATATGTTTATTTTTCCCGTCCGGATGCTATCATCAATGACGTCAGCGTGTATCGTTCACGTCTTAGGATGGGAGAGAATCTCGGTAAATACTGGAAAGAACGATATGGTTCCTTACGTCCCGATGTAATTATTCCCGCTCCATCGACCTCAAACACGATGGCACTTGCGATGGCCAAGGAATTGGATATCCCCTATTCCGAAGGTCTTTATAAAAACCCGTTCATCGGAAGAACCTTCATCATGCCAGACCAAGCATTACGGCGTCAATCGGTCAGATACAAACTCACGCCACAACGTCTTGAAATTAAGAACAAGGTGGTGATGATCGTCGATGATAGTATCGTTCGGGGAACGACGAGCAGGGAAATCATCTCAATGGTACGCAGTTACGGTGCCAAACAAGTATGGTTTGCAAGTGCTTGTCCGCCAGTGATGCAACCCTGTTTCTATGGAGTTGACATCCCCACGAGTGAAGAATTGATTGCCTCTCGATTGAGTCTCGAAGCAATGCGCGAATATCTCGGTGCCGATATCCTTTTATATCAAAAAATCGAAGACCTTCTGGAAGCTGTGATGCGTAAAGGCAATCACCATATCGATACTTGCTGCCACGCCTGTCTTGGCGGTCCTTATGTTGCGGGGTGCCGATGAATATTCTGATAATCGGTTCGGGAGCCCGTGAACATGCTCTTGCCCATGCCATTTCGACGTCCCCATCGTTCGTTAAGCCGATTAGTCGTCTTAATTGTATCGGGCCGACATTGAACCCCGGAATCAGAGACATCTGCATGAAAAGTGATGGAACATACAAGATAGGTGCCATTACTGACAACAATGCAATATGCTCATCTGCGTTAAATTCTCACATTGATCTGGCTGTCATAGGACCAGAGGCGGCCTTGGAAGCCGGAATTGCCGATACCCTACGCCAAGTCGGGATTGCAGTATTCGGACCTGATCGGGATCTTGCGCGTATCGAGACAAGCAAATCATTTGCCCGAACCTTTTTCTCACGCTTCGCGAATCAATACTGTCCGAAATTTATCGTAGCGTCACAGTATCATGAAGCAGAAAAAGCCGTCATATCGATGCAACCGCGATGTGTTATCAAAGTGGATGGTCTGGCCGGGGGCAAGGGCGTGCTTGTGGCAAACGAACATCTGAATAGCCTTGCCGAGACATTACAATGGTGTCAGACCTTGTTCCAGCAAAACAGTGTTCCGGTAGTCATCGAAGAAAAGCTGTATGGGCAGGAATTTTCTCTGATGACCGTCACTGACGGCGTCTTTTGTGTTCATCTTCATGCAGTCCAGGACCACAAGAGGGCTTATGATGGGGAAAACGGCCCGAATACCGGAGGAATGGGAAGTTACACCGGTGAGAACGGAAGACTGCCATTCCTTAACCAACAGGATATCGATCAAGCGAAGAAATTGAATGAGCAGACAATCTACGAGCTGCACAATTATTTTGGAAAGCCGTACAGAGGGGTCCTGTATGGCGGATTCATGATTGTCTCCGATGGAATCAGACTGGTTGAATACAATGCCCGCTTCGGGGATCCGGAAGTGATGAACCTGATGGCTATCTGTGAATCAGATGTGCTGGAAATGCTTTACGGGGCAGCAACCGGAACCTTATCGGATGTAAACGTAACGTTATCGTCAAAACCTTCGGTGTGCTTGTATGCGGTTCCGGATGGGTATCCGAACAAATCTGAAAAGGGCCATGTCATCAGCATGGGAACACTCGACAGCCGCGTTGATTGTTTTTACGGCTCTGTCGATATCGATGCGGACAAGCGTCTCTGTACTGCCGGATCGCGAACTCTAGCCATGGTGGCCACTGCAGAAACGTTGGAACATGCGAGGAGTTTGGTACTAGACAATATTGCAAAAGTACGTGGCCCTCTGCGGTACCGAACCGACATTGCTTCGAAGGAAGCCCTCGGGTCCCGGATTGAACAAATGAAACAGTTACGCAGACCGTTGAGAGTCGGGGTGATGGGATCTACCCGGGGTACCGATTTGCGTTATGTATTGGAAATGATTGAAGCTGGCCGGTTGCATGCATCAATCGAATTAGTTTTTTCTGATCGGGAAAACGCCGGGATTATCGAACTTGCCAAAACCCATGGCATACCGACGGCGATTGGAGTGCGACATGGGAAAAATCTCCGCTATGAACGTGAGCGTATCGCCACGGCCGCATTTGAAAACGCAAACGTTGACCTGATTATCCTCATCGGGTACATGCGGATCATTTCGGAACAGATGTGTACTCGGTGGAAAGGACGTCTGTTCAATATTCATCCTTCACTACTGCCTGATTTTGCTGGGGCGATGGATACTGATGTTCATGCGATGGCTATACGGAGGATGAAAAATACGGGCATCTCTATTACTGGATGTACCGTGCATATGGTTGAGCCTGTTGTTGATCATGGTGCCATTGTCATCCAAAAGATGTGTCACATAGATGAACATGATACCGTCGAATCATTAAAAAGCAAAGTACAAGCATTGGAAGGAGAAGCCTTGGTCGATACGATCCGGATGTTTGCCCTTTCCGGCGGAAAAGACATGGTGTTCAATTCGGCACAACCGATTCCTATTGAAAGAGCTTGACGCAGTTTTTACCTTCGTCTTTTGCTTTGTACAGTGCCGTATCGGCATGCGTTATCAATTTTTCCAAGAATTGGCCGGGAATCACCTCAAAAATCTGGCTTGATGTGGAAATTCCAGCACTGATCGAGACATTGAAAGTGGTGTTTCGAGAATAGAATACCATCGATCCAATTTGATCATGCAACATATTGGCAACCTTC
This sequence comes from Spirochaetales bacterium, assembly GCA_012523305.1. GTDB lineage: Bacteria > Spirochaetota > Spirochaetia > Sphaerochaetales > Sphaerochaetaceae > JAAYDK01. The sequence goes on along the minus strand of JAAYIV010000014.1, from coordinate 719 downwards.
AGTGCATTTTGAGAACTCGCGCCGTGCAGGATGATGACGAATTCATCTCCTCCGATGCGTCCGATGATATCCTGTGCTTTGGTTACCCTTAGACAATTTTTAGCTATCGAGACCAATACTCTGTCGCCACTTGCGTGCCCGTAACTATCATTTATGGTCTTGAAGTTATCGATATCAAACATGATCGCTGCGATTTGTTGTCCACTTCCCAGTACAAGATCTTCGATCAAGATTTCAGTTTGTTCAAACAGTGCCCGGCGATTGTATAATCCGGTCAGAGGATCACGCAATGCCAATTCGCTCACCTGCCGATACAGATCCTCGCGTTCCGTTACATCATGCAGTGTAATTATCGTCGCTTCCACCTTCTCAGCAGTTTTGGTAAGTTTTTGTATATCAACATCAAAGATGTGTCTATTGAGCGTAATCGGTATTTCTGATTTTTCAGCATCCGTATATCCTGAAACAAGATTATCCAAGTGGACTAACCCCACTTGAGACAGCGTGTTCCCAATCGGTGATGTTGATACGGTAATCAGTGACGAAGCTTTTTTATTAAAATCAACCAATCGGTTCTTATCATCCAGGACAAAGACAGCATCACCCATCTGCTCAACAATGATTTCGCGGGCAATCGGAACAAGATCGAGGAATCGATAACGGAAAAGAGCCCATCCGTACATCACTCCGGTGATACTTAGCGATGCTGTCGAGAAGTT
>JAAYIV010000091.1 GCA_012523305.1 Spirochaetales bacterium | reverse complement strand
GGTGACGTGATCACACACGGATCTCGAAAAGTCAGAATAACACTGGAACTCTTATTCGATTAAAAACAATCCACATCCTTTAACCTATGCGCTCGACTGATTGGGTGGCTATGATATTGCACCGTACGTCTGAAGGATTTTCTACGATAACCTGATGCATCGCGATCGGAGCTTCGACGATGATGTCGTACAAGGTTTGAACTATTGATCGCATCGAGTCTTTGGGTACCGGCCGATCGGTTTTAACGCTGACGAGTAATCGATCCCCGTGTGTTACCAGAACACTCGTACATACGGTCCTTTCAGGTGAACTCAATTCCTGATTCGCCCATGTAAGTCCTTTCGAGCAGCGAGCCCCGTAAACCAGTAAATCACCATCCACGGTGAGTCTGCATCCCCGCGGACATACGATGCAGGTGAATTCATCTTGTGGTTTCACAAAACACCTCCACAGGCTCGATTCTCTCAATGGTAACCGGAATGCGTACCATCTCGGATGGCTGAAGACGAATGTATGATTTGGATGCCAGAATGCGATTTTTTTGGCGGATAATAATTTTGCATGAAGGACGGGGACGTGCAACTCTCAGTGAGATAATGGTTTCTTTCATCTCATTGATGCTTTGGGGAACCGTATACCTGATATCCTCGGCACAGCTTACCGGAACCGATAACTGACCAATCAAAGGATCGGCTACCCATCGTGCAGCAGCGTTTCCGGCGAGTTCACTCTCCTCGGTAACAAAATCGGCGACATCATGTACGTGCAATACATTCCCACAAGCGAAAATACCGGGAACGCTCGTCATGCAATTGGCATCGACCATCGCACCTTGCGTACGCGGATCGAGTTTGACAGAAGCTTTTTTCGATAACTCGTTTTCAGGTATCAGTCCGACTGAAAGAAGGAGTGTATCGCATTCGATATCGCGACCTTCCGAATCATTAAGCTGTCCGTTTTCATCAACCGGTGCGATCCTGACTCCTTCGACCCTGTGGCGCCCATACACTTGTGAAATGCCCGTGGATAAGAACAGAGGTATGCCAAAATCATGAAGGCATTGATGGATATTTCGCGCCAATCCACCGGGGAACGGCATGATTTCAGTTACTGCCTTGACGATGGATCCTTCCAGAGTCATCCGTCTTGCCATGATCATGCCGATATCTCCTGATCCCACGATTACCACGCTTGTTCCTACTTTCACATTTTGGATATTCATCAATCGTTGTGCGGTCCCAGCGGTATAGATTCCGCTAGGACGCTGTCCCGGAAGTGAAATCGCGCCGGCGGTACGTTCGCGACATCCCATGGCCAAGATGATCGAACGGGCTGAAATCCATTCTGCATTATCGTGACAGAGCAACAAAACACCGAATGACGAATCGTTACGGATGATATCAGCCGCGAAGGTGTTGCTTTTCACAATCACCGAGTTTTTTAATAGCCCGTCGATATCCCTCTGTGCGTATTCAGGGCCGGTTAATTCTTCGTTGTATCGATAGAGTCCGAATCCATTGTGAATGCACTGGAAGAGTATTCCTCCCAGACGGTTATCCCTTTCGATCAACATGACTGATTCAGCACCAAAGCGCGCTGCGGATGTAGCTGCCGCAATTCCGGCAGGACCTGCGCCGATCACCAACACATCGACCATTACTTCACTCATTGTCAGATCCTCCCGCTGTGCGCAAATTACCGATGAACATAGGAGAATTCGGTCCTTTCCACCAAATATCCTTACTGCCGATATCATGATACTCTTTGAGAATCGTAACGATTCTGGGAATACAAAACCCTCCCTGGCACCTTCCGGTCGAGATCCTGGAACGATTCTTTATGCCATTCAGGGTGATCGGTCCGAATATTCGATCTATTGCCGATAGTATTTCAGCTTTGGAAATCTGTTCGCATCTGCAGACTATCGTTCCGTAATCACTATTGCTTCGCATGAGTTCCTGCCTATCTGAAAGATCGTAATGGGACAGAGGATAACAGCGACGATACAGATTTGTGTTCTCTTTGAATGTTTCACTCCAATGCCGCTTCAAGGAGAGCGGTATGTGACTGTCGATCATGTCGACCACCATTCGGGCGATAGCGGGAGCACTGGTGAGTCCGGGGCTTTCAATGCCCAGAAGATGGATCATCCTGGGAATATCCTCTTGTGCCTCGATAACGAAATCGTGATATCCTCCAAGTTCGGGCGGAGTGAGTTTCGGCCGAACTCCTGCGAAGCTTCTTATGAAATCGCCGGTCTGTAGTGACGGAAGCAGCTCGCTTCCTTCTTCTTTCAACTGTTTCATGATAGCTTTCGTGGAACTTACATCGTCACCGTCATCGATGTACTCATTGCTAGGACCGATCAGGATATTGCCTTCCGTTGTTTTGGTAAGATGAATGCCGAGGCCACCGCTATGAGCGCCAGGAACTGGATACACGAGAATATTTAGTTCATCCTTAAGCTGTTTATCAAGAACAAAATATTCTCCTCTGCACGGATACACGGTATACGAATCAAACCCGGTGAGCATAGCAATCTTGCCAGCATGCAATCCGGCACAATTGACGACTACCTTCGCTTTGTAACTTACCTCTCCGGTGGGAGTAGCGCATGTCATCACTAATGGCTCGTCATAATGTGATCCGATCGCTTTTACTTCATGCAGAAACTTGAACACGACCTGGTTTTCATGTGCGTGCTCAGCCAAGGCAATAGTCAACAGCATCGGGTTTACGATACCGGTAGTGGGAGAATATAAGCCTTTTATGCCAGCGATTCCAGGTTGCAACGTTTGCATCCGGGTAGCATCCAACAGCTCTAGGCCGGGAACATTGTTGGCTTCTCCCTGTGCTCTCAGCCGATGTAATTGTGATACTTGGTCTTGATCGAAAGCTACGGTCAGTTTTCCGATTTGCTCGAATGGGACATTGAGGTTTTTACACACATCTTTCATTGATGCGTTACCGGCCACATTCAATCGAGCCCTGAGGGAGCCGGGCGCGTAATGGATGCCTGAATGGACGACTCCGCTATTACGGCCGCTCGTGGCAAAAGCGACATCTGCTTCACGCTCGAACACGATGACTCTGGCGGTGGTTTTAGAAAGCTCTCTTGCGATCGCGGCACCAACGACTCCGGCTCCGATTATCGCAACATCGAATAATTCCATGTAGCGAGTATAGCCGACAGATTAATCGATGAAAAGAGTAGGGTAACAGACCTAGGGCGGATACTAACCATATCGCGTCTTCATCCG
>JAAYIV010000090.1 GCA_012523305.1 Spirochaetales bacterium | reverse complement strand
TGTGGGGGAGGGTATACTCAGAGTGGCTTCCATCTTCAGGATATGAAGCAGTTGCAGGGCCGGAGATTTTATGGAATGAGAGCCCGGACACTGAGAATCCGAAGTATAGAAGCGAGATCTGGATTCCAGTGAAGAAGAAATAACATTATCTGGGGCGAGGAGAAAATGATTGATGAAAAAAATCAAGATTACCGTTATGAAAATGGCTCACTATCAGGACTTGATAGATAAATACGAAAATCCCATCAAACATGCCTGCAATATGACAATGGGGCGAATGTTTATTGCCAATGGTTGGGAAAAGCCGGAAGGAATGTGCGATAGTGCCTGGGAGAGTATGTCCGCTTTTGTAATGACCCTTGCCCACGGCGGCGAGGACTTTTACGACGGCTGGATGAAAGACAAAAAGGCAGCCATGATCTCCTGCAATGACGGTTTCCGCCCGGTCAGCTTTCTACTAGAAACGTTGGAAGAGGATTGTTGACTCATATAGAGATTTACATGATATGAAAATAACGATATAATTATATCAATAAAATGATACAAAGGGATGGGAAATATGATTATCAAACCATCAGCAGTATTAAGAAATGATTACTCCACGATTTCAAAGCTGGCCAAGGAAACAAAGGAGCCAATATATATAACAAAAAATGGCGAAGGGGATTTGGTCCTCATGGACATTGATGTCTTTGAAAAAAGGGAACAAATGTTACAGCTTCGTGCTAAAGTGCTGCAGGCAGAAGAGGAACGAATCAGCGGAGCAGAAACCCTCAGTGTTTCAGAAGCAAGAAAAAGATTAAAAGAGCGGATCAATGAAAATTAGAATTTTGCCTTCTGCCTGGGAAGATCTAAAAAGGATCGAGGATTATTATCTGATACAGTTTGATATGGAAACTGCCATTAAAGTCACTGACCATATCTTAAACACCATTGAACGCTTGGAGAGTTTCCCGGATTCGGGCTCTCGTACACCCGATACATGGCTGAACGAACAAGGCTATCGGATGGTGATTTGTAAAAAGCATGTGGCAATTTATCGCCAAGTTAAGGATGTAATTTATATTTATCATATCGCTGACACACAGACGGAATATACAACACTATTTTATTAATAGTTTTCAATTCCGCGCCGGCTATATATTGGCTTGTTGTAATTCGTCAGGGTATTACCAGGTTCGCCATTAGCAAATAGGGTTGGACATTTAACTCTCCCTGGGCACAAGTTCTATCTTTTTGAATTTTAAGGCCAGATAAATTATCAATACCGTTAACCCTTCGGCGACGGGGAAAACCAACCAAATGGCATTGACTCCGAAGAGATGGGGCATGATCCAAAGCAAAGGGATGAACAAGATCAAGCTGCGGCATAAGGTGATCCATGTAGCAATACGGGTTTTCTCGATGGATTGATAAAATTGCACCAGAACGGAGTTAATTCCTAAGAATAGATATCCGGCAAAAAAGTATACAATACCAATGCTCGCATACTCTATAATCGAGGGCTCAGCGATCCCGAACATATCAATGATCAACCCTTTGCCAACCAGACCAAAAACAAATAAAGTCACACCTAAGCCCAGTCCGGTTCGGAGTCCAATGTTAACAATTTGTCCCATTCGCTGGTAAAGTTTGGCCCCATGATAGTAACTGGTAATCGGTTGAACAGCTACGCCAACACCGATGAAAAGCATGATTAACACCGCATGCATATAGTTGACGACTGAATAAGCTACCAGCCCGGTTTCTCCAGTATAACGGCTAAAGGTGATATTGAAAGCGATTATCATGACAGCGAAGGTGCCTTCCACAATGAAACTGGGAAAGCCGATGACGAAAATATTGCCTAGCATAGGAAGGTCAAGTTTGGTGCGCACGAGCCTTAAGTGTTTTTCCGGCGTCAAGAAGTGGATCAGTAAAACGATAATGCCGATGAAAGTACCGATCACTGTGGCATAAGCGGATCCTTTTACCCCCCATTGAAAAATGAAGATAAAAATATAATTTAGAATGATATTCACTACCGATGTGACCACTAATCCGAGCATGGCCAGGTTAGGATTGCCGTCATTTCTGATGAAAATGCTTAAGATATT
>JAAYIV010000089.1 GCA_012523305.1 Spirochaetales bacterium | reverse complement strand
GGATTCTAGAGAAAAAGTGTTATTTTTCCATATGAAATGGACTAATTACATGTATACCACTATATTTTGGCACGAGAACTGCTCAGTTCCATCCGTATGTATCACAAGGAACCTAAGATGTTTAAGAAAAGTTATGCTGTAGTATTATTGCTATTACTCATTATCACACCTCTCGCAGGATCTACTGCCATAGAACAAATACTCAAGGAAGCAAAAGCGTTCAGCCCTATCGTAAAACGTCTTGAGATTGCCAGGGAACAGGCTGAATTGGCAGAACAACTGAATGATGTTGAGAAAGAACTTAGCCTTTCTGTTGCAGGGTCTGTTGGGATTTTGCAGTCCAAGATGTTGGGAACGTTAACCGATGAATGGTTTATAAGTACGAACGCCGGGGCTCCGACTGTCACCATGGTGTTCCCGAATGAAGAAGGTACTGTATTGAAATTGAGTACCGGAACCATTTCAAAATCATTGGAATCTGCTGCTTGGGCGGTTGGTCCGTCAATAACAGTGGACCATACCTTTTCATTTGGCCAGAAGAAAACAATACAGGAGACGTTGGATGATCTTAACTATGCCAAGGGAACGCTGGAAACAGATGAAACTTATCTGAAAGGAATCATCAATTTTGAGAATTCAGTATATCGGAAGATGATAGAATTGCTTAATCAGGAAAAGAGCATCCTGTCAACAACAGCTCAGATTGAGATTAAAAAAAGAGATATGGCAAATAATCTCGCACTACGAAAGATCACACAGACAGCAATGGCATATCAAGAAAGTGAACTGGCCTTAGCAAGACTTGAATCGACACTCGCCGGATACAATCGAAAATATGAAATGCTGAAAGTTCAGTACGAACAAATGACAGGCCAAAGCTGGACCGAGATTATCCTCCCTTCTGAAGTTGATCTGGTAGTGCATCCAAGAGAAATTGGGAATAATGGGGTTGCGTTGGCAGCAATTGATGTTGAGATTGCCAGATATACATTGGATCTGAAAAAACAGGAAGAAGATTTGAAGTTAAAAGTAGGTTCTACGGCCGCCGTATCAACATCCAATACCAGTACATCTTATAAGTTGAGTGGCCAAGGGAATTTGACCGGCACCAATTTTACAGCGGGAGCTTCATTTGATCTCGGTATTTCAAATGCCGGTAAGATTACGCCTTCTTTTTCACTTAGTGGAAGTTGGTCAAATACGATTACCCAGGAAACGGATAGGATAGAATTGACTCGACTTGAGAATACGTTGAACCTTGCAATGATGAATCAAAGCGACAAAATCCTGCAATATCAAGAATCGGTAAATACATTACAAAACAACATCATCAGTCATCAATTAGAACGAGAAGAATTTGAGCGGTCCACCGCGTATAACCAACGACTGTTGGAGCAAGCTGAAGATAGGCTCGCACGTGGATTGGGGGTACAAAGTGACGTCGATAATGCATTATTGAATCTTGAATTGGACACCTTTCAGAATAAGATTCTAAGACTTAACGCGCTGATATTGGCAAACGAAATAAGATTGTTGAACTTGTAGCAACAGAGTGCTGGATAAGGAGCATAGTGAACATGCGTAATGGAAACAGAGAAGATGAAGGTCGTCAAAATACTGAGATGCAGGTACGATCGGCATTGAAAAGAAAGCAACGCAGGCGGCTTATTAAAAGAATTATCGGATGGATTATATTTCTTGTTATCGTCGTATTAGCTATCTATAGTTACAACTTCTATAAAACCAATGGAAGATTGCCGTTAACCAGGGCCGTAACGACCGCTGCCGCTCCGGTTGGTCCAACGGAGATTCAGGTTGTTGAGACTACATTTTCCCAAGTGATAGACCTTTCTGGTTCGGTTGAAGCATATCAGACACAGACGGTAGTGTTTCGTTCAACCGGGGCAGTCACCGGGGTGTTCGTCAAAGAAGGAGATAGGGTCAGAAAAGGTGATCTGCTCGCCACGATCGACGATACGAATCAAAAGTATAATGTGGCGAATTATGAATCACGAATCGAAGAGGCCAGGCTGACCGGATCTGTTAGGGAAATTGAATTGCTTGAGATGCAATTATCACAGGCGAACAATAATTTGGAGTATACCAAAGCATATGCGAATTTCGATGGGGTGGTCGCCACGGTAAATATTGACGAAGGTGACTATTCCGAAGCTGGAAACAAAGCGATGGTGATCATCGACAGGAGTAAATTGAAAGCTACTGTTGAGATTGATGAAATTGATATCCAATATGTAACCATAGGGATGAAAGCCGATTTGGTATTTGATTCCATCGTGGGAAGAACAGTCGATGCCGTAGTCACCTATATCCCGATGATCGGTAGGACCACCTCTCAAAATATCGGAGTGCTCGATGTCGAGCTGACCATCGACAATCCTCCTGCTCAGATTTACCCCGGATTCACCTTTGCCGGTTCGATTACCGTTGAATCAGAGAATACCATGTTGGTCGTTCCCACCGTCTCAATAATAACGGATAGGGGAGTAACATATGTCAATAAAAAGGGCTCTGGCGGTAACCCTGTGCAAACCACTGTAACAGCCAAATATCTCGGTGAAGGAATGAGCCAGATTATTGCCGGTGATGTAAAAGCGGGAGATACGTTGCTCGTTCCGGCATCAGCTGGCAATAGCCTATATAATCTGATGCGTGGAGCGATGGGAGGACAAGCTACTTCCGTACAGATGACCGCTCCTGTAAGGCGATAAGGAACACGTATATGGCAAAATCGGTTATTTCCCTTTACGATGTACGTAGATACTACATGATGGGAGATTTCATTGTAAAAGCTCTGGATGGGGTGTCCCTCGCAATTGAGGAGGGCGAATTCACTGCTATCATGGGACCATCAGGTTCCGGTAAGTCCACGCTGATGAACCTTATAGGATGTCTTGATACCCCGACAGACGGAATCATCCAAATCGATGGTGAAGGTACCATGGGAATGTCTGAAGCTGAGCTGGCCTTCGTCAGAAATCAAAAAGTCGGCTTTATCTTTCAACAATTCAATCTATTGGGGAAAATAAATGCATTGGAAAACGTAATGACTCCGCTTCTCTATGCTGGAGGAGTGGGAATTCGTGAACGTCGGGAGAGGGCAAAGTTTGCCTTGGAGCGAGTCGGCCTTGCTGATCGTATGCATCACCGTCCGAATGAATTGTCTGGTGGGCAAAAACAACGCGTAGCCATTGCCCGTGCTCTTGTCAACAATCCGTCGATCTTACTTGCAGATGAGCCGACCGGAGCTTTGGATACCACTACAGGAAGGCAAATTCTTGAACTGTTCGAAGAAATAAACAGTGAGGGGCGTACGGTAGTGTTGGTTACCCATGATCGTGAAATCGGTATGCGATGTCGGCGTCAAATCCGTCTGAGAGACGGAAAGTTGGAGGCCTAGCATGTTGTGGGAAAATATTCGTCTCGCATTAAAAGACATGATGGCCAGTAAATTGAGGACTTTGCTTTCCTTGTTGGGTATCGTTATCGGTGTCGCTTCAGTCATTGCGATTCTTACCCTTGGGGAAAGTGCGACGAAAAGCATCACGCAAAGCATAGTCGAAGGTGGTCTGGAGATGGTCACCATATTCCCGAATCGTTCAGAAAAGGCTTCGACTGAGTTCACCGAGGATTTTGGTGAAAAGCTCATGGCCAATGTCAAAGAACTCAAGACTGTGCTTCCTGTTAATTCGAGTTCCGCTACACTTCGAAATGGACAAAATACTACTTCAGCAAGTATCAGTGGAGTCTTGTCTACGTATGCGGATATTCTTGATTATAAAGTGGCAAGCGGGGCTTTTTTCTCTCTTACAGACAATCTCACCAGCCGACAGGTCGTCGCTCTCGGTTCAACGATAGCGGAAAATTTGTTCCCGGACGGCAATGCAGTAGGACAATACGTTAGCATCCAGCGCAATCAAGCAAAGAGCTATTTGGTAGTAGCGGTGATGGAAAGCAAAGACGCTTCGTTCAATCTGTCGTTCAACAACGGGATCTTCATTCCATACAACACCTATGCTCAACGGTTTATCAAACCAGCGAATGTTGGCTCATATGTGGTGCGTATTGCCGATGGTGCTGATCCTCTTGTAGTCTCAGATCAAATTTCGGCTTACCTCGATTCATTGGTTGGCTCTGATGCCTACAACCTGTTCTCACCGGCATCGCTGGCAGAAATGGCTGAACAGATTACCGGCACATTCAGTACATTTCTTTCAGCTATCGCGGCAATTTCATTACTTGTCGGTGGCATTGGCATCATGAATATCATGTTGGTCTCAGTCGCGGAAAGAACCAAGGAAATCGGTGTGCGCAAAGCAATGGGAGCTTCTCCAAATACCATCAGGGGGCAGTTCATCACCGAAGCTGTCGTGTTAACGTTCACCGGTGGATTTATCGGCATCGCCTTGGGAACATTACTTAGTTGGCTAGTTACCGATTTGGTGGATTGGCATCTCCATATTTCATACGGCTCATTTCTTTTTGCAGCAGGATTTTCAACTTTGGTAGGCGTGTTCTTCGGATGGTATCCAGCGATGAAAGCTTCTAAATTGGATCCGATAGAGGCGTTGAATTATGAGTAGTAATAGGCGTTGGGCATTTATCGAGGGAAAAGAACAATTCTATATCGTCGTAGGATTGAGTATCTCTTTAATCTTGCTCGTCACGATGGTGGTGTTTCTTACGATTTCAGTGATCGAACGTGAAAACACATTGATGCAGTATGAAGCTGAACGAGGTTTTTCTTCTTCTACCTACCTGTTGCTACAACAAGAACACTCAAGAGCACTTGCTGCGATGGCCGAATCTAATGTGATGGGTATCGGTGTCTATACGAATACCGGAAGATTGATGTTAGGGCTGGGTTCGGTTCCCAATATCCTCCCTTTGAATAAGATTAATCCGGATGTCCGCACGGGAAGCGCAAATCAATTTGGTCGTGGTGTTGCCACTTATAACAAAGAAACGGGAATGATCGAATACATCCGTTATTCCAGGCTCACCATTCAGATCGAAACAGGTGATTTCATGCTTGAAGAAGATGGCTTGATCCCATCACCGGTATTATTCCCCGATGTTATCTACATCGTGTTCGATGGACAGCAATACCATCAGAAAGTGTTATGGGCAAAATTCTTTGCGGTGGTTGCCTCATTGGCAATTTTTACATTTCACTTGATGGTATACAGTGTCTATCGTAATAACAGAGAATATAGGTCCCGGCTCGTACGCCAAGAACGATTGGTGAACCTAGGAGAAGCTGCTAGGACCCTGGCTCATGAAATTAAGAATCCGCTGAGTGCCATTACCATACAAATGGCACTCCTACGAAAACAACTGCCCAAGCAAAATGTTGGGGACCTGGCGGTAATTGACCAAGAGGTACAACGTCTTATCCAATTGACGAATAAAGTATCTGAATTTCTAAGAAATCCGCTTGGAACACCGGAAGAAATCGAGCTGATTTCATTTATCGAATCATTATTACCGACATTTTCGACCGAAGTCCGGCTCATTGCTAAGAATGTTCGCCCTGCAATAGTATGGTTCGATATGGACCGGGCTCGATCAGTATTTGAGAATCTGTTGAAGAATGCTGTTGAAAGTTGTTCGGATAGAGATCCGCAGGTTGAAGTTGAAATCACGTTAGATAAAAAACGGATTTACCATATATTCATCCGAGACCGCGGGGATGGAATTCCTGAAGAAATCAGCGATAAGATTTTCGACCCGTTTTTCACTACAAAAATACACGGTTCAGGTATAGGTTTGGCAATATGTCGGCAATTCGTAAGGGCTCGCGGTGGTAATATCAAGTTGTATCCACGGGAAGGCGGCGGGACCATTGTCGAGGTAGTATTGCCACAGGATAGAAAGGCGGAGGTATTCCATGAAGATTCTCATCGTTGATGACGAGTACAATATCCGCGAATTGATGCGAAAGTATTTTTCGTTGGATAAAATTGAAAGCGATGGAGCAGAAAATGGTCTTTCTGCCCAGCGATTGCTTCGTGAACAACACTATGATGCTTGCTTGATCGATTTGAAAATGCCAGGCATGGATGGCCTTTCTCTCATTACATGGATACGTCAAGAAGGATTCAGGATGCCGGTCATCATGATATCAGCTCATGGTGAGATACGAGATGCCGTCACGGCTTTGAAAGAAGGAGCTCAGGATTACATCGTAAAACCATTCGATCCTGAAGAATTGACCATCCGGCTTAAAAAATTGATAGAAGATCAAAATCTCCGGAATCTCGTCGAATCGGAAACCTTGAACACGAAAAAATCTTCAGATGACTTGGTGGGAAAATCTCAGGCGATGATGAAGATCAAAGACATTATCTCCAGGATAGCCGATTCTCCCGCTACCGTATTAATCACGGGAGAAAGTGGGACCGGCAAGGAAGTGGTCGCTCGCCAGATACATACCGATTCATTATTGGCTAACGGACCGTTCGTCGCCATCAACATCGGCGGAGTTCCCGAGAATCTATTGGAAAGTGAACTGTTCGGGTATGAGAAGGGAGCCTTTACGGGAGCTGTAGGCAGGAAACCCGGGATGTTTGAACTTGCTAGCGGCGGTACGCTGTTCCTTGATGAAATCGGGGACATGCCGTTGGCCTTGCAGGTAAAAATGTTGCGGGTGTTGCAAGAACGTAAGATTACCAGACTCGGTGGAACTACGCCGATACCAATCAATGCCCGTATCATAGCGGCAACAAACAAACATCTTGAAGAAATGGTACGGACGGGAACGTTTAGGGAGGATTTGTTTTATCGGCTTAACGTAGTACGGATTGAGATACCCCCTTTGCGTGAACGCAAAGAGGATCTGCCATTATTGGCCGGTGTGATCTTGAAGAAACTAAACAGACAGATGGGACATAAAGTCGAAGGCCTTTCTTCGGATGCCTTGGAAGCATTGCGCAAGCATCCGTTCTACGGTAATGTTCGTGAATTGGAAAATATCCTGGAACGTGCGGTAATCTTTGCAGATACGCCCGTGTTGAAGGTGGAAAATCTTGACTTGCGATCCAGTTCGATAAAAGTTGGAAGCTCTGCAGATACATCATCAACTAACTGTCTTGGCAATCAGAGTGATGATTTTGAAGCAAAAACCTTGAAAGAAATCGAAATGGAAACAATAATCCGGGCTTTGCATCGTTGGGAAGGCAATCGGACGCGAGCTGCTGAAGAATTACAAATATCAAGGCGTACGTTAATCAATAAAATCGCTGAATACCAACTCGATCTATAGTGTTTTCCTTGACCTCTTTGCTTGAACACAACTACAATGAACAAGTTGCGTACGAGGAGGGAGGAAAAAAATGGAACAGATACCCCGATGGAATCTCGATTCGATTTATAGCAGTCTCGAAGGTGAAGATTTCGAAGCTGATATGAAGGCTTTGAAAACCCTTACCGAACAGTTGAAAACCCATATTAGCGGATGTCAGGATCTTCGAGATTTTAATGCTTGGTTCAAGACCACGCTTGACTTGATGCAAACAACCTGGGATACGATCGATACGCTGGGAGCATATGCGCATGCATTGCTCACTGTTGATACATCAGATGAAAAAGCGATGCATGGTCTTAATAAGGTCGATGAAATCGCCCTTGATGTGAAAGCCGTGTATGTTAAAGTACTGAATGCTTTTGCCACTCATAAGGAATCAGTTCGGAATCTGATCAACAACGATGAATCGTTAAAACGATATGCGTTCGTAATCGAAGAACTACTTGAAGAACAACGCCATCAAATGAGTGAGGCAGAAGAAGCTCTCGCTGCTGATTTGAATCGTTCGGGAACCGATTCCTGGAGCCGGTTGCAGCAAGCCGTCTCATCGTCATCCGAAACAATCTGGGATGAAGAAACACAAGAGCGCAAGACGGTGATCCAGTTGCGTTCGATGGCATTTGATCCTGATCGAAATGTCCGGGAAAAGGCATTCAACAAAGAACTCTCGATTTGGAAACTTCACGAAACTGCTTTTGCATACGCCCTCAACGGAGTGAAAGGAACGACGATCACCCTTGATAAGAAGCGCGGATACAAAGACCCGTTAGAGCGGTCTGTGAAACAAGCTCGAATTACAGATACGGTACTAGAGGCCCTCATCGGTTCGATAGAGTCATATCTTCCGATGTTTAGGCGGTACTTGAAGGCCAAGGCAAAATTGATGGGATTGCCGAAATTGGCTTTTTTCGATTTGTTTGCACCTGTTGGATTAACGCATCAGAAGTATAGTTTTGACGCTGCCAAAGAGTTCATTATTGAGAATTTTTCAGCATTCCATCTACCGCTTGGCGAATTTGCTAAGATGGCCTTTGAAAAGCAATGGATTGACGCCGAGTCCCGTGTAGGCAAAGTAGGTGGGGCATATTGTACTTCCATGCCATTGAGGAAGGAAACTCGGGTTCTGTGTAACTTCGATCATAGTTTTGACAGTGTTTCGACCATCGCCCATGAATTGGGCCATGCCTATCATGATAAAGTTACCAGTGAGTTACCAGCTCTTTTAAGAAATTACCCGATGACCTTGGCTGAAACCGCTTCGATCTTTTCTCAGTTCATAATCTTCCAAGGAGCATTGAAACATGCGAATACCGACGAAAGGCTCTCATTGATTGAAGGGTTCCTGCAAGATTCCACACAAGTCTGCGTCGATATCCTGAGCAGGTTCTACTTTGAGAAGGATGTGTTTGAAAAGCGTGTTCACGGAGATATCATGGCTGATGAACTGAGCCGGATGATGGTTGATGCCCAAAAGCGTTCATATGGCGATGCACTCGAAGAAACTCAATTACATCCGTACATGTGGGCAGTGAAAAGCCATTATTACAGCAGCGGACTATCGTATTACAACTATCCGTATGCTTTCGGCCAGCTATTCGGATTGGGAGTCTATCAGCTTTCACAGGATTACGATGACTTTGGTGCTCGCTATGACCAATTGCTTCATACCACGGGAATGTATAGCGCACCTGAGGTAACTGCAAAAATCGGATGTGATATCACAACAGAAGAATTTTGGAAAAAGAGTCTGGACCTCATCAATACGTATGTCGATGAATTTTGCCAGCTCTGCGACTACAAGGAATAACCATGCAACAAATCGAAGTCACGATAGAGAAACTGATTGAAGGGGGCGATGGCCTCGCTCATTATGATGGGAAGGCAGTATTTATCCCACAAAGTCTTCCGCAAGAAAAAGTCTTGGCTTCGATAATCGAGGATAAATCAGATTTCAGCAGAGCGATTGTCGATGAAATCTTGGAACCATCCAACTATAGGGTTGATCCTTGTTGTCCTTATTATGGTATCTGTGGCGGGTGCGATTTCCAACATGTAAAAGCGTCTGCCCAAGCAGAATTCAAACAAAGCCTGTGCTTTGAAAATCTTAAACGAATCGGACAGTTCGATATCGAAGACGCAGATATAACGATTTTACCTGTCGCTACAGGACCTTCTCTTGGTTATAGAAGCCGGATAAGGTTCCATGTTGATGTGGATGAACAGCGAGCAGGATTTTTAGCCGCGACAAGTAATACCTTGGTAGACATTGATCACTGTCCCGTGGCGACAGAACGGTTGAACAGGCTTTTGGGTGAAAAACGTCCATTGCTGATGAAAGCTGCCACGATGCGCAGGGTGCAACAAGGATGGCAACGACGTACGCCTTTTATTGAGGTTCCGGCATTTGAAGGCGACACGAAAGTATCGCTGAGCAATTTTATTGTTCACGTCACTGTTTTGGATAAAGTCTTTGCAGTTGATTCCAATGCATTTTTCCAGACCAATCGATTTGTCTTACCCGAAATGGTCGACTTTGTCCGTTCCCATGCGGTTGGAAACCGAGTTATGGATCTCTATAGCGGTGTTGGGTTGTTCGCAGCGTTTTTAGAAGAACCGGGACGAGAGGTCATCGCCGTTGAACGCAATGAACGAGCGCTCGAATTGGCAAGGAAGAATCTTTCGTCTTCAACCCAACTGTACACCCAAAGTGTTGAGCATTGGTCACGTTCACAAAACGAATCAGTCGATACCGTGGTGGTCGATCCGCCGAGATCGGGCTTGGGGGGCGAGGTGGTCGATGCTATCAGTTCATGGGAGCCGAAAGTTGTTATCTATGTATCGTGTAACAGCGTGACCCTAGCCCGGGATATCAAGAGATTCGCACAATCCGGGTACAAGCCAAAACTATTGCAGGTGTTTGATGTATATCCACAAACCAGTCACGTTGAGACGGTAGTGATGCTCTCAAGATAAGGATAGGATTATTTAAGATTTAGGATGAGTCTCTGTAATGAATAGACCGTTATCTGATATGACCCTGGAAGAATTATGGCAACTCTTTCCAATTTTTTTAACGCAACACCAAGACCAATGGGGCACTTGGTATGAAGAAGAGGCCGAAATACTTCAACAGGCACTACCTGGAGAGCTTATAACACGAATAAGTCATATCGGCAGTACCGCAATGAAAGACATATGGGCAAAACCGATCATTGATATCCTGGTGGAGATACCATTAGAATCCACTTTGTCTGAAGTGAAAGAAATTATTCTGGACAGCGGATATCTATGCATGTCAGAAAGCAAGAAACGGATTTCATTCAACAAAGGTTATACGCAAAACGGATTTGCAGAACGAGTATATCATCTACATGCACGATATGTTGGCGATAACGATGAGTTATATTTCAGAGATTATTTGAATGAACATCCATCTCTGGCAAAGCGCTATGAAAAACTAAAATTGTCTTTGTGGGAAAAGTACGAACATGATCGAGACGCGTATACGGAAAGCAAAACCGCATTTATCTCTGAGTACACTCAAAAAGCAAAACAAAAGTATGGAAGCAGATATGTATAAACAAAATAATATTTTTGTTCAGCTGATGAATCGAAAACAGTTCTTGTTCCGTATGTGATCGATTATGAAATACTGTTCCCCGATAATCGTAGATGACGGACCAACAGGTATACAAGGTTTTCTAAAAAAAGGGAACAGAGATGTATACTCCAAAGCTAGGATACATGTAGAAAGAGGGCGAAAGACATGAGGACTGTTGAAGAAAAATTGGCAAGATCATTGACTGCCGAATCAATAGAGCTGATTCCATACCTACCATACTTACTACAGGATATATGGGAGTTGGGATCCTCACCGAAGGATATATTGGAATTGATTGTCAAGCATATCCATGTTTCAGTTCACACAATGGTACTTGATCTCGCATGCGGTAAAGGAGCGGTAAGCGTACATATTGCCAAAAACCTTGGCTGCAAGGTAAAAGGGATTGATTTGATTCCTGAGTTTATTGATGTTGCCCTCGACACGGCTCAGGAATTCGGCGTGGGCACATTATGTGAATTTATAGTGGGAGATATCACAAAGGCGATTAATTCGGAAAAAGATTACGATATTGTAATATTCGGATCTGTCGGTGACGTGTTGGGCAATACTGAAGAGACCATAACTTTGCTGAAAAACACGGTAAAGAAGGGCGGTTATATCATCATTGATGATGCGTATGGAACAAACAACTCAAACACGACATACCTTACCAGAGAACGATGGCTTACGATTTTTCACAAGACAAAAGTGAAACTGGTTGGCGAAAAGACAATGAGTGATGATGAAATGATCAGGGTCAATCATGAACAGCAACCATTGATAATGCAAAGGGCAAATGAGTTAAAAGTACAATTTCCTTTGAAAGAGCATTTGTTTGATAGCTATATCCAGAGCCAACAAGCTGAATGCGATGAGTTGGAAAACGAAATATCGGGAGTAACTCTTCTTTTGCAGGTAATCGATTGACATGTTTTTCTCACCAGTGAATTGATTGATCTCATGTTACGAATCGAACACACATGATCAGGGCAAGAAATCGATTCTGTTCATTCTAATACAATACCTCCTTTGGCATTATTTAGCTGTATTGTACGCGTAGTATCTTCGAAAGTCAAAAGTTATTCAAAGTATGAGGAGTAAAAGAATTAGAATGTAGGAATAGTCCAATAACATGTCGGAATTTGACAGGTCTTTCTAGAAGAATGGACAAGAAAACCATTACATATACTGAAAGATGTAAGAAGCGAGTAATTCTGCTGCTATTTTCTTTAAAATATCCCTGATATCAATATTTGCCTGGGATTCCGGTTTCACGGTCTGTCAAAAACAATCAAGTTCACAACCATAATGCAAGCTATTTACTATGGGAACATAAAAATTGGACAAGATACCCTTAGTTTTCCTGCAATGCCAAAAAATTTCAGTATTTGTTGACATGGCAG
>JAAYIV010000088.1 GCA_012523305.1 Spirochaetales bacterium | reverse complement strand
GGAGAACCTCACTCAGCCGATTACACTGAATATAGAACAGAACCCAATGTGGTCCCCGTAATTTGGGCAGAACATGAATCGGGGTTCTTGGCAGCGGTTGCAACAGCCCTTCATCTCAAGGAAGGCGAAGTTGCATTCGTTGGCGGAATGGAAGTTCCCGCAGTCCAGAAATTCAACTGGGGCTGGCAGCAGGGTATCAAGTATGCCAATGAAAATCTGGGAACCAAGATTGTCATGAAGCAAGAAAACACTCTGTATCAAGGTTCATTTGACAATGTTGCGGCAGGACAGCAGATTGCCGCCTCAATGTTTGACAAAGGTGTTGATGTAATATTTGCAGCAGCTGGTGGTGTTGGAGTAGGTGCTATTAACGAAGCAAAGAATCGTGTGACCGCCGGTAAGGAAGTGTGGATTGTTGGAGTAGACGTTGACCAATATCCGGAAGGTCTTCTTCCCAGCGGAAAGTCGGTCATCCTGACAAGCGCACAGAAGTATTTGGATCGTGCTTCCTATGATATGATCAAAGCTTATTTAGCTGATAAATTCCCGGGTGGCAAGAGACTTGATTTCGGTGCGGCCAATGATGGTCTGGGACTTCCTCTCGTGAACCCGAACCTTTCCGATGAAGTGCAAGCAAAAGTTGATGAGGTTTTCGAAAAACTGAAAGCCGGCGAGATAAAAGTCGTTGCCGAAGTGTTACCCGGCATGTACAACTAACCGAATGGTTCTATGATTTCGTGTTTTATGGTAAGAGCCGCCCGCGGGCGGCTCTTCTACGATTATTTGGGTTGAAGTCGCGCACGAACAATGCGCCCTCAAGGAGGCTTATTGCCAATGAGTCATGTAATTGAGATGCTGAATATTCGTAAAGAATTTCCAGGTATCGTAGCAAATGACGATATCACGCTCCAAGTAGAGCAAGGTGAAATTCATGCGATTCTTGGGGAAAACGGAGCTGGTAAATCAACGCTGATGAGTATCCTCTTTGGATTGTATCGTGCGGATAGGGGTACGATCAAAGTCAAGGGGAAAGAGGTTCACATAACCAATCCCAACGATGCCAATGATCTGGGTATCGGCATGGTGCACCAACATTTCAAACTCGTACAAAACTTCACTGTTACCGAGAATATCATACTCGGCAAGGAGAGTGGTTTTATCTTGGATCGCAGGTCGGCTGCAAAGAAGATAAAAACACTGTCTGAACAGTATGGTTTGAATATCGACCCGAATTCAATCATTTCAGATATCACCGTAGGAATGCAACAGCGCGTTGAAATTCTCAAAATGCTGTATCGCGATGCGGAGATATTGATATTTGATGAACCGACCGCTGTGTTGACTCCTCAGGAAATCGATGAGTTGATGCAGATAATGCGTAATCTGGTTAAAGAGGGGAAATCAATCATCCTGATTACTCATAAGCTCGATGAAATCAAAGCGGTCGCAACACGGTGTACCATCATCAGACGCGGTAAGTTTATCGGAGTCGTTGATGTCTCGAAAACAACACAAGCAGAAATGGCTTCGATGATGGTAGGCCGTCAAGTAAATTTCAAAGTCAAGAAAAGACCCGCACAGCCAAAAGAGAATGTATTGCATATAGAACATCTGAATGTATTGAACAGTAAAAAGGTATTGGGGATAAAAGATTTTTCTTTGGAAGTCCGATCGGGAGAAATCGTAGGTATCGCCGGTGTCGATGGGAATGGTCAGACAGAGTTGGTTGAAGCCATCACCGGATTACGGCCTGTTGTTTCAGGTAATATTCACATAAACAGCACTGATATCACAAATGCAAATATCAGGCAGCGCAACGAGGCAGGACTTGGACATATACCTGAAGATAGACAAAAGCGTGGATTGGTAATGACATTTCCAATCAGTAGTAACATGGTAATCAAAGAGTATTATCGTAAACCGTTCAGCAAAAAAGGCTTGTTGAACGATGAACTGATTCGAAAACATGCTCAAGAAATTTGTGAAGCGTTCGATGTCCGTTCAGGTGAGGGAATCGATTCCGCCGCCGGTAAATTATCAGGAGGAAACCAGCAGAAAGCAATTGTCGGTCGTGAAATGATGCTGGAACCTAATCTATTGATTGCCGTGCAACCGACTCGAGGTCTTGATGTCGGAGCAATCGAATATATTCATAGACGATTGGTCGAACACCGTGATGCCGGTCACGCCGTGTTGCTGGTTTCGTTCGAACTGGATGAAATTTTCAACCTGTCAGATCGAATAGCTGTCATGAACAGCGGCCAATTGATTGATATCGTCAAGACAACCGAAACGAATGAGGAAGAAATTGGCCTGATGATGACCGGTGTGAAGATCAGGGAGGTGAGCAATGAAGATACAATTTAAAAGCAACGCGTTTGTCATTGCCCTTTCAGCGGTAATTCTTGGCTTGATCGCCGGCGGAATATTCATGGCACTGATCGGCAGTAATCCATTCGAAGGATTTCTCTACCTTTTCAAAGGCGGTTTGATGAACATCGAACGGGTCGGTAATACCATTGCAACAGCTATCACATTAATGTTGGTCGGATTGTCGGTTTCGTTTGCATTCAAAACCGGATTGTTCAATATCGGGGCTTCCGGACAGATGTTGGTCGGCGGATTATGTGCGACTCTTATCGCCCATCATCTTTTTATTCCACGGCCATTGTATCTGATAGTCCTCATTCTAGCTGCTATCGTTGGCGGAGCCGTTTGGGGTGTTATTCCGGGATTGTTGAAGGCAAAATTTAATGTCCATGAAGTAGTGGCAACGATTATGATGAACTGGATTGCCTATTGGTCAATCTTCTACTTTGTTCCTGCGTTCTTAAAAGGCCCGTCACTTGAAACCGAATCAAAATCGATTTTATTTGAGCAATCGTTACGTGTAAAATGGTTAAATGAGTTGTTTGGTGGAAGTGAATATGTCAATTTGGGAATATTCGTGGCAATTGCTGCGATTATCATTATCAAGTTCATTCTTGATAAGACCACATTAGGATTTGAACTGAAAGCCGTCGGGGCAAATAGGTTTTGTGCTGAATATGCAGGAATCAAGGTAAACAGAAATGTAATCATCTCAATGATGATAGCCGGTGCGTTGGCCGGACTTGCCGGGATGACATTCTACACCGGATATTCTCGGAATATGCAAATCGGGGTGATGCCAAGCATGGGCTTTGATGGTATTGCTGTAGCATTGTTGGGTGCGAGCAATCCAATCGGGGTGTTTTTCTCGGCGTTATTTTTTGGCATGTTGCAATCAGGGAAAGGATTCATGAATGCTATGACTGACATTCCTCCTGAGATTGCCGATACGATTATTGCAACAATCATCTATTTTACAGCTACTAGTGTCCTTTTCAAACGATTATGGGATTGGGTGGCAAAAAAAATGAGTGACATAGTTGCACAGAAGGGAGGCAAGTAATATGGCTTACAAACATAGTACTCCCGCTACAGCAATTTCAATTGACAACACTTCAACCAAGCGCAGATTACCGACTTGGTTATTTATCGTCATTCTTGTTGTTGCTCTGGTGCTGTTATATTTCATATCCAACAATCATTTGGTGAGAATGATTGCGCCGTATGCAATCTCTTATACGATTCCGATGCTCATGACAGCCCTTGGAGGACTGTACAGTGAGCGTAGCGGGGTCACGAATCTGGGGTTGGAAGGTTTGATGCTTGTCGGATATTTTGCTTCGGCATTGACAATTAAGATGACCGAACAGACCGGAGCCCTCGCTGTTCTCCCACTTGGACTGTTGATGGGGTTCTTGGCCGGAGCAGTATTCTCAATCCTACATGCATTTGCTTCTATAAATCTAAAAGCAGACCAAGTTATCAGCGGAACAGCAATCAATATGCTCGCAAGCGCATTGACCGTGTATCTTGCCCGAATCATCGCCGGAAGCGGAAACGTCAGGATCGTGAAGATTATCGTGCGAAAAGATATACCGGGCCTTTCAAACATTCCAGTGCTTGGTCCGCTTTTTTTCACACAAAGTTATTGGTCGACATGGATAGCAATAGCTATTTGGGGAATATCATGGTTCCTCCTATATAAAACATCATTCGGATTACGCTTGCGTGCTTGTGGAGAGCATCCGTCCGCAGTTGCTTCTGCAGGTATCAACGTCTATGGCATGCGATACTTCGGAGTCATGATGTCAGGAGCTTTGGCCGGTCTTGGCGGTGGTATCATCCTTGTAACCTATTCGGGTGAATTTAACGGAAGCGTCGCAGGTTTGGGATTTTTGTCGATCGCTGCATTGATTTTTGGTCAATGGAAACCGCTTGGGATACTCGGATCAACCTTCTTTTTCGGTATTGCGACCACTATTGCCAACGTATCGATGGTGATCCCGCAGTTCGGTGTGATCCCACCGGTTATTTTTAAGGTATTCCCCTATGTGGTGACGTTATTGGCATTGGTGGCATTCTCTAAGAATTCAGCTGCTCCTAAGGCTGCTGGCGAACCATTCTAATCTGGAGGATTACATGGGAGATCTAATGAAAAAATTGCATGAAGCTGCTGATTATGTTGCTTCCAAGATCAATAACGTACCGATATCGATTGGAATGGTACTTGGTTCGGGCTTGGGAGACCTTGCCAACGAAGTCGAAGATAAAATTATCATCCCCTACAGCGAGATTCCACATTTCCCGGTAAGTACCGTTGTCGGTCATGCAGGCAGGCTGGTAATCGGGAAGCTCAGTGGCAAACAAGTGCTTGTCATGCAGGGAAGGTTTCACTTCTACGAAGGGTATCCGATGGATACGGTGGTGTTTCCCGTCAGGATGATGCGGGTATTGGGTATCAAAGATTTGCTGCTAACCAACGCTGCCGGATGTGTGAATACCGCTTGGACTCCCGGAGATCTGATGATCATCAGCGACCATATAAAGTTGATCGCCGACAATCCTTTACGGGGACCGAATCCGGATGAATTGGGCCAACGGTTCTTTGATATGGGTACTGCGTATCCGGCGGAACTGAGGGCGGTCGCCCACGCTTGCGGGGAACGACTTGGAATTCCTTTGAGAGATGGTATCTACCAATTGTTTACCGGACCGTCGTTTGAAACTCCGGCCGAAGTGCGATTTGCCCGCATGTGCGGTGCCGATGCTGTCGGTATGTCAACAGTACCCGAAGCCATTGCGGCACGGCACGCCGGGATGCGGGTCTTGGGTATCAGTTGCCTTACCAACATGGCCGCAGGGATTCTCGATCAACCGTTAAATCATGAAGAAGTGTTGGAAACGGGAGAGCGAGTTAAAAATTCATTTGGAACATTGGTAAAAGCAATCGTGGCCGATTGGCCTGTAGCATAACGCCCATAGAGCAGGAAGGTTCTAGATGCACTATGATGTGAAAGATCTCTCTTTGGCCCCTCAAGGCTTGAGAAAAATTGAATGGGTGCGCAAACATATGCCTGTCCTCAGGGGTATTGAAGAACAATTTAGACGTACCCAACCGTTCAAGGGCATCAAAGTGGCAATATCCATTCACTTTGAGGTGAAGACCGCATATCTAGCCATGGTGATGGCCGCCGGTGGTGCTGATGTGGCAATCACAGGCAGCAATCCATTATCAACCCGTGATGAAGCGGCGGCAGCCCTTGCAACCAAGGGCTTGCGAGTCTTTGCACATCATGGGGCAAGCGGGAAAACGTATCTTGAACATATCGATCGGGTGTTGGGTTTTGCTCCCAATATAATTATCGATGACGGTGGCGACCTTATTCATCGGATGCATACCGTACATAAAGAGTTGTTGCCTTCGGTCTGGGGAGCATGTGAAGAGACCACTACAGGGGTGTTGCGTGAGAAGGCTATGGAACGAGAAGGCGTACTTTCCTTTCCGGTGTTAGCTGTCAACGATGCCTATTGCAAACATCTTTTTGATAACCGTTACGGTACGGGCCAATCGGTATGGGATGCCATAGACAATACCACCAACCTTATTATCGCAGGTAAGCAGGTGGTTGTCGCTGGATACGGATGGTGCGGTAAAGGCATCGCCTTACGGGCAAAAGGGCTTGGTGCGCAGGTCACAATCTGTGAAATTGATCCTATAAAGGCAATCGAAGCCGCAATGGATGGGTTTTCAGTAAAAAAAATGGATGAGGCTTGTTCATATGGAGACTTTTTTGTTACAGCCACCGGCTGCTGTAACGTATTGGACAATCGTCATTACCAATTGATGAAAGACGGTGCGATCATCAGCAATGCCGGTCATTTTAATCGAGAAATCAACATCGAGTCGTTAAAAGCCTCAGCGATTGAGACGTCTGAGCAAAGGGACAATATCGTTGGTTATAAAATGAATGATGGAAGGTGGGTTTATGTTATCGCTGATGCAGGATTGGTAAATATTGCCGCCGGTAACGGACATCCGGCCGAAATCATGGACCTCAGCTTTGCCTTGCAAGCTCTTTCTGCCCGGTATATGGTTCAACATTATAAAGAATTAGCTGTAAAAGTTCACAAGGTTCCACAAGAGATAGATCATGAAGTAGCCAATTTAAAGCTTGCTTCATGGAGCTATGCCATCGATTCACTCACTGATGAACAAGTAGCGTATATGGATTCTTGGAAAATGGAATAAGATATCCTGAGCGATATGGTTTTTATTTATCAGGATTACAGTTTCACTGATTTTTCAGCACACATTGGTCGTTCATATGCTACTATGAAATCGTTACATCATGAAGACGAATAAAAAAACTACAATTCAGGACGTCGCAAATTATTGCAAAGTTGCCAAGAGTACCGTCTCATTGGTAATTAACGGGAATGCACGGGTTTCGAAAGCGACCAGGGACCGAATTTTCAATGCGATCGAACTCTTGGATTATAAACCGAATCTGAACGCGCGGAGTTTGAAGAACAATCGTAATCGAACCTTAGGCGTGATTTCTGAAGATTTGGCGAATCAATATGAATCAAGCATCATAAAAGGTATTGCCGACCGCGCTAAATTCCATAATTACGAGCTCATTATCTGTGAATGCGAATGGAGTCAAGAAAAGGTTGCGAATTATATTGAAGTGTTGTTACAGAGAAAGTGTGAAGGTATCATCATTACCACTCCTCTGGATATAGGACCGGTATTGGAAGAAAAGCTCCAGATGTTGAAAAATAATAATATCCCCTATGTCACTATTCTCAATGGGAATGTAAAAACCGATTATAATGCTTTCGTGTCAGACGACGAACAAGGACTTAGCCTCGCCTTGGACCACCTGTATCAACTCGGGCATACCCGGATGGCACTGATTGCCGGGTACAGGGATGCCAGGGCGACAATCGTCAAGGAAAAGATATTTATCCAGTATATGAAAGGCCTGGGAACGTTTGACCCGAACCTGATCCATTATACTGATTTTCAACCAGAAGGCGGTGCGATGGCTACTCGAAAGTGTTTGGCCATGCCAATGGCTCCCACTGCATTTATCGCAGCAGGAGATATGATCGCTATCGGTATTTTGCACGCTGTAAAAAGCCAAGGATTAAAAGTTCCCGAGCAAATTTCAATCATAGGATTCGGTGGAATCGATTTATTGCGATATACCGATCCGCCGTTAAGCTCAGTCAATGTTCCTCGAAGAATAATCGGAGAGATGGCAGTTGAAAATCTTTTCAAGCAGATCCGTAAGACAGAAGAAAAGATTGCCACTTATACTGTTGTGCCAACATCGTTGTTGCTTCGTGGTTCGACAGCTATGATAGGGACGATATGAAAATCCTCTGTGTGTCTGATGACTATGATCCGTTGGTCTACTCGCAAAATATTGTGGAACGCTACAAAGACATTGACTTTGTCATCGGAGCGGGGGACTTGCCGCTTAAATATTACGAATTCATTGTGACTGCATTAAACAAGCCGCTGTATTTTGTTTTTGGCAATCATCACGTGGATGATCTAAGACATTATAAAAAGCAACGGATCATCGATCAGATCGAATCGTTTTCATTTGATAAAGAACAATTCGGTCCGACGCATGGCGGTGACTATATCGATGGCAAGGTAATGAAAGAGCGTCAAACAGGTCTGCTCATAGCCGGACTTGGCGGTTCGATGCGTTATAATAACGGCTCTCATCAATTTACCGATTCAGAGATGCGATGGCGAATATACAAGATGATTCCGAGATTGCTGTATAACAAGATCCGTTATGGCAGATGGCTAGACATCCTCATCACCCACGCACCGCCAAAAGGAATCGGAGATCAGGAAGATCTCTGCCATACCGGATTCGATGCCTTTCGGTGGTTCATGAGGGCATTTAAACCAAAATACCTGCTGCATGGTCATGTCCACCTGATTGACATGAATGCCAATCGTATATCAACATATCATGGTACTGAAATCATCAATGTCTATGGCAGTTTTATACTGCAAAAGGATTGAGGATTATGGCTGTAAATATTACGGGATCTGAAGATTTTTCCAAAGCACGTGCAAAAGCACGAATGCAAAAAGTCCTTTCAACCCTTCAATGGAAAAACACGGATTTGTTATCACTTTATGAAGTGACCAAACTGATCAAACCAAAAATTGAGACGTATAGGGGAATAGTTCCCATAGAGGTTTCGAAGATAATCGGAAGCGAAGGGCGCTATCATGATTTTACCTTGGCATTTTTTCCAAAAAAGGATCTGTTACGCCAGAGATGGCAAAGTATTCACAATGCGCATACACAATCCGTCATATTGCCTCCGATCAGCGTATATAAATTGGGAGACAGTTATTTCGTCCGGGATGGAAACCATCGCGTATCGGTCGCAAAAGCCGAAGGTATAGAATTTATCGATGCCGAAGTCGTTGAACTGGATTCACAGATTCGACTTGAACCCGGTATGACCCAAAGACACATACGGAAAAAAGTTGTCGATTATGAACGAGAAAGATTTCTCGAACAGTACCGGTTGGACAATATCATTGACATGAATCTATTATATTTTTCTTCTCCGGGTGTGTATCCCGAGATCATCAATCACATTCTTGTCCATAAGTATTTCATAAATCAAAAACAGTCAGAAGAAATACCTTTCGAGCTTGCGGCAAAATCATGGTATGATAACGTCTTCTTGCCGATCGTGGTTCAAATCAGACGTGATAAACTGCTCAATGCGTTTCCTGGAAAAACCGAAGGGGATCTGTACTTATGGATCGTACGCCATTGGGATAACCTCAAACATTCTACCGGAAAGTACGTATCAATTGAAAAAGCTTCGAAAGATTACAAACGCCGCTATTCGGAACATTGGTTTGCCCGCTGGTCAACATGGATACGCGAACGTATGAGCAGAAAATAAAACAGGCACCGTCTTGGTGCCTGCGACTATTCAATAGTGTCTTAATCACTGGGCTGCTATGGTAAAGGTCAGCGTATCGGCATATGTTCCCGCGGTGTAGTTTCCACCGGTAAGGGTAACTTTTATATTTGAAGTAATCTCAAATACACCATTGGTGTGGGAGATATTGACCGGAGCGGCCCCAAGAACAACCGGTGTAAATGTTCCGCCACCAGTATAATCGATACTTAATGCATAAGGGATATAATTAGCAGGTGTCCCGG
>JAAYIV010000087.1 GCA_012523305.1 Spirochaetales bacterium | reverse complement strand
GTGGGATTTAAAAACTTTTCAAATATGTTTAAGGACAAGCAGTTTTTAGCCGCATTGTCAAACACACTTGTTTTTACCGTATTTATGTTTTCTCTTCTTATTGTCCTTTCATTGGCATTTGCTTTGCTTCTCTTTCATAAGAAGAAACGGAGCTGGTTCTACAGAACTTCAATCTTCATGCCGATCGTAGTTCCCGCATCACTTATCTGCCTTCTTTTTACATGGATGCTGGCAGATAACTTTGGAATCATAAACAAATTACTGATAAATATAGGGCTCTCGAGATTTACGCATAACTGGTTAACCGATGCAAAGACCGCAAGATGGTGGGTTATAATTGTGAGTATCTGGGGGAAAGTCGGTTTTAGTACGATACTTTTCCTTTCGGGCATTCAGAGTATTTCTCAGGATATGTTTGAAGCCGCTGAAATCGATGGTGCCGTTGGTTGGAAAAAGCTTTTTTACATAATAATTCCAAACCTTTCGGAAACATTCGTCGTTACGGGAATATGGGCGATATTGCAATGTCTGAAGCTCTTTGTTACACCAAACGTTCTCACAAAAGGCGGTCCGGGCAATGCAACTCTTGTCCTTTATCAAACCATTTACAATGAAGCATTCTTAAACTTTGAAATGGGGTATGCCTCGTCAATCGCCTTTGTGCTAACTGCATTGGTTATGGTGTTCTCTCTAATCAATTTAAAAATGAGCAGGAGGGAGAACTAAGATGCCTAGAAAACAAAAACCGTTAGCCGCAATATTAACTTCATTCTCACTTCTGATAGCCTCACTACTATTCGTCCTTCCAATCGTCTTTTGCATTTTCACTTCGTTTAAGGAATCTATCGAAATTATTAAGGACGTTACTTTCTTTCCACACAAGTGGTCACTTGTGAACTATGATTATGTCTTTGTGCGAGGTACGAAATACCTCACATATTATCTCAATACGATTATCATCACCGTGTCTTCGGTCGCCATTACCTTGGGATTGTCTTCGCTAGCAGGATATTCGTTTGCGAAGCTGCCATTCAAAGGAAGTAAGGTATTGCTTGCATCAATCTTATTTGTACTTGCGTTCCCACTAGCAGCAATTCTTATTCCAATTTACATCATGGAATATAATCTCGGCATCCTAAATACGTATATCGGGCTTATACTTCCCAATCTTTTATTGATCCTGCCATTTTCAATATTTATCATGCGTGGTACATTCATTGATTTGTCGCACGAGCTAGAGGACTCTGCTGAAATCGATGGATGCAATGTCCCCCAGACCTGGTGGCATATCATGCTTCCTCTTGCTCAGAATGCACTTGTCATTGTTCTTGTTTCGGGATTTTATAGCGTATGGGGGGAGTACACAATTTCAAAAACACTTGCAACTAAAGATTCAATCATGCCAATTTCTGTTGCCCTTACGCTTCTGAAGAGTGAGGACTGGAACTACGGTGTGCTTGCAGCTGCAATCACAATGTCCATTATTCCGCCAATTACCATCTTTGCAATCTTCCAAAACAGTCTTGTAGAAGGTATGGCCGCGGGTGCGGTAAAAGGGTAACCATATGAAAACTTTGATCAAAAACGTTTGTTTGATTTTACCTGACAGGCTCATAGACGATGCCTGGCTTGTAAGTTGTGATGGAGTCATTGATGATTTTGGTGCCGGAGCTTATCCGAAAACAAAATTTGACAGTGTAACTGACGGAAAAGGACAATATCTTTCACCCGGGTTTGTGGACACACATGTTCATGGCGGAGACGGTGCCTGTTTTCATGATGTACATAAAGAATCTATTTTAAAAACTTTGCGCCTTCATTTGAAGGGAGGAACCACTACGATTCTTCCTACCTTAACAAGTGTTCCCCATGAGAAATATATTAAAAATCTTGAGCTGTTTGCTGAACTTGACAACTTGTTTCACAAAATGAATGACATTCCGGAAGTGGAGGGAATCCACATGGAAGGGCCGTATTGTTCTGGTGCAGCCCTTGGGGCACAAGATACAAAAACCTACAGGGATGTCAATTATTCAGAAGTTGAAAAGTATCTTGAAATTTATCCAAAGATAAAAAAATGGACAGCAGCATGTGAGCTCAAAGGTGGCATGGAATTTGGTAAATATTTGGAGAGAAAGGGCATCGCTGCATCGCTAGGACATTCCAATGCAACTTTACAACAAGTGTTTGATGCGTATGATTGTGGTTACCATAATATTACCCATTTATACTCTGCATGTTCTTCGTACCATAGAAACGGAGCTTACCGTGAAGGGGGAATAGTAGAAGCTGCATTTTTAATCGATGACATGGATGTGGAGATGATTACCGATGGGGTGCATCTCCCCAAAGAATTCTTACAACTTATTTATAAGATAAAAGGACCAGATCATATCTGTTTGATCACTGATGCATCAAGATGGGCCGGAGTAACGGTACCGGAAGGTTCACTAAAATATGCCGATGAAGAAGGCACGGCTCCGATTTACATTGAAAATGGAGTCGCGTTAGTGGAAAACAGAAGTTGTTTCGCCGGAAGTATTGCGACGTATGATCGTTTGATTCGAACTGCGACTGAGATCGCAGGGATTGATATGGTGGATGCTATTAGAATGGCGACACTGACTCCTGCCAGAACCATAGGCTTAGACTCAATGATTGGCAGCATAGCAAGAGGAAAGCGGGCGAATCTGGTTCTTTTCAATGACAACATTGATATCATCCACGTATTTTTGAAAGGCAATTTAGTGCTTTGATTAATATATTGTTGATATTGATCGATAGTGATGGGAAATGTGCTAATAATCGCGGATAATGTCTTTACTGTTTTGACTAAAATAACTTTATTTCTTAGGATGTTATAAGAATCGCAATGATGCTGGATATCAAAACCATTGCGATGATGTGAAAGATTGTTTTCTTTGATGGATACACAATTCATATAAATATTTTGTTGATTGAAAGCAACAGTCTGTAGGAGGTTTTATGAATATCAACATCAATATTTCCGCTACGCCCGAGATGTTGGGACAAAGAGCTGCAACCATGATTGCCCAATACATCAGGCAAGCTATTGAGGAAAAAGGCTGTGCAAGGATAATCCTTTCAACCGGTGCAAGCCAGTTTGAGACTATAGCCGCATTGGTGAAAGAAGATCTTGAGTGGACCAAAGTCGAAATGTTCCATCTTGACGAGTATGTCGGTCTAAGCGAAAGTCACATCGCATCCTTTAGAAAGTATTTGAAGGAACGCTTCGTAAACGAAATTGCCAAAAACCCCCGCGGACCATTAAAAGCTGCCCACTTCGTAAACGGCGAAGGTGATGTACAGAAAAACATCGCACTGCTAACCCAAGAACTCCGTTCAGATATGATCGATGTAGGTGTCATCGGTATCGGAGAGAATGGCCATATCGCTTTTAACGACCCTCCGGCTGATTTTACTACTGATGTTGCTTACAAGGTGGTCAACCTTGATAAGCGTTGTCGGTTGCAGCAGGTCGGCGAAGGTTGGTTCAAAGGCATCGATGACGTTCCCACCCAAGCGATTACCATGTGTCCCAACCAGATCATGTCATGCAAGCATATAGTGACCTGTGTTCCGCACGCGGTGAAGGCAGAGGCGATATTCAATACCATCACCCAAGCGGTGACACCGGAGATTCCTGCAACACTGTTGAAGACGCATCCTGATTGGAACTTGTTTGTTGATAATGCTTCAGCTGCAAAATTACTCGGAAACTGATCGTTTCTTTGCCAATTTCGATAATAGGATGTGATAGTGGACCGTCCAAAAAACACCACAAACATTCTCAAACATCCACCCAATTTTTGAGCAGATCGCATGCTGGCGTAATCTTCAATTGATTGGGTGGGATTCTTTGACGGTTTTTCATCACTTGAATCAATCCATCGACTTTACTGCCCTGAAACTCAGATATCTTTGACTGTCGGTTTTTCGTTTATCATAAATACCGCCATGATACACGATGATATATGCTCGTTGTTCATCTTTGGCAGAGGTATCGTTCGTCCAATAGTAGATTACTTGTGAGTGAACATCCCATAACGGAGACTCTTTATCCGGTGTTCGTTCGTATTCGGCTATGGTTTCAGTCTCATTCCACGCTCCGCCGGCATGTTCGCCATGGATCATCATGGATCGGACCGCTTCGTCAACTGTTGGCAAACGCCAGATATTTTGTTCTTCTGCCATGATGGTTGTCCCATCTTCAGATAAATATCCACAGATTTTTCGGGCTTCTTCCCATGAGGTTCCTGCATCCGGCCAGCCCGGTCCACGAGGAGCCCAGATCAAAGTAATCTCGTTTCCCTCAACAACCCTCATTCCAAAATTGTTGTCATTCACCCTCTGTGAAACCTTTACCCCCTGCGGGATGGAGATTGCCAGGATAATCAGCAAGGGAATGGTAATAAGCAGCCGATACGCCCATTTCTTCGGATTGGCTTCACCAAAATAATACATAAGTCCAAGCCCGATTATCGGGATGACAATCATGAGTCCGACCACGTTGAACGCAGCACCGTTGAAAAACCACACGGCGAATATGGCCAACACGATATGGAGAGCAAGACCGATTCGTTTCCAACGTAAGGCAACCATAGCCAAAAGGACGAATACGATGGTAAGCAATAGATACTGAAACATCAACATGAATACATTTTCCCAAATAGAAGTTGAATACCATCCTTCATGAAAATTCTCAATCGCACCCCAGTATGCCCACAGGCTAGAGAATATCAACGAGATTGAAACTCCGAGCCAGCCAATTATTATTTTTGCATTCACTTTCATAAGATTGCTCCGATAATCCTGATCGCGTTCATATGCTCTCAAAATTATTATGAACCAGTCTGATCATGTTTCCTTTAGGTATAATAGATTATTTCGCTCGAGTACACAAAAATTACACGCAGCTTGAAAATATGGCTCCTTTGCTTGAACGAAAGCAACCGAACAATCGTTTTTATCTGGTATTCGTCTCGAGTCTGGCTTCATTCTATCCGATGCCATTGAAAGCAACCTATGCAGCCTCCAAACGATTTTTACTTGATATTGCCTGTGCGTTAAGAGAAGAACTGAAAGACTCGAACACTCGGGTCCTGACATTATGTCCCGGAGGATTGACTACTACCGAAGAAGCCATGGATAAAATTAGATCCCAGGGATTTTGGGGGGACCTAACGACTAATCGGCTTGAAGTAGTCGCGCGTGAGACTGTTGACAGGGCTTTGGCAGGGAAAGCGCTCTATGTCCCGGGATTTACAAACAGAGTTCTTTTATATATTGGCAAATGTGTTCCGAGAACTCTGGTTACCCATCTAATTTATCGGAGATGGAGAAAAGCCCTTCAGTTTGAGTTGAATCCGCACCCATGACAGGATTGAATTGCGGTATGGATTAATCATCGATCCGTGAGAGGGTATCGATGGGTTCATGCATCTATGTATTTGGAGATATACGAATTCGCATCAATGTCTTGATATCCTCAATGATTGATGTATCTCTTGCTTCTATCATCAGCCATCTTCCCATCGCCATGCTTCTAGAGTTTTCATAGAGTTTTTTCACATAGCTGGTAAACATACCTGCTTCCATACCGATAGATACTTCCTGTTCTTCCTTTGCTCCGACTACCACCAATGCAATGAAGAAATCAGACATGGGATACAGGGTACAAAGTGCTTTGCCAGTTTTTTTATACTTCACATTCCACCCTGGTTGCATCGAACATGTGCTGAAATCAATTCGGGGCTTAACGCCGTAAGAATTTTCGATATATGAGGTCAACTCATCCCATAATGTAGTTGATTGTCCAAGATGATCGCGAATTTCTTTGATGGTCGGACGATGATCAGCGTCAAATATCGATACCCAATCCATTACGTACCTCCGTAATTAATTGAGGAAGAAACTGCATGGTTAAAACTTTCTCCCAAGTGTAATAATGACATAAGTACGTATGTGATGCCACTAAATCTTGATTTCCATTCTTCAGTCCAAATGCATTTGATATATAGCATGTTATAAACGATAATGATTTCAGATTATAGAAGACTCTTTTTCATCCTCACAAAGACCCATTGCATTATGAAGATTGTTCTTTGCTGCAGTAAGGCAGCTGATTGCTTCCTGATAAGAAATTTTATAGAGTTGCATGAGAATTCCGGCACTGGTGTTTCCCTTGCATTCTTTCCAAATATCTTCGGCTCGTTCCTTGCTGCATTGGGCAATCTTTTGTATTAGGTCTTTCGCTCTGCTTTCTAGTTTTTTGTTCGTAGGTATGAGATTCACCATATAATTATTGTATACGTATCCTAGTTTGATCATCGATACCGTTGTGAGCATGTTCAATGTCATTTTTTGGGCAGTTCCACTTTTCAATCTCGTGCTACCGGTGATGATTTCTGGCCCTACTGGAAGATAGATACAGTGTTTTGCGACAGCAAATGTCGAAGATTGCTCATTGCAGCTGATGGCTCCGACAACTGCTCCGAGCTGTTTCGCATATTTCATTGCTTCCAACACATATGAAGCTTGACCCGATGCGGTGATTCCAACCAATGTATCAGTATTTGAAAAGTTGATTTTTTTTAAATCATCAATACCTGCCGCACCATTATCTTCCGCACGTTCGACAGCGTTGCGCAATGCTATGTCTCCGCCGGCTATCAATCCGATTACCATAGTAGGGGATACTCCAAATGTCGGAGGACATTCCGATGCGTCCAACACTCCAAGCCTTCCGCTGGTTCCTGCACCGATGTACACCAAACGCCCATTTCTTCTAAATGAGTCGACAATATCATCAACAAGAGCGGAAACTATCGGTAGGGCGTGGGCAACGGCATGTGCCACCGTTTTGTCTTCATCATTCATCAACGTACAAATTTCAAGAGTCGTTTTGGTATCAATATTCATAGAAACCGGATTTACACTTTCAGTAGAAAGCAAGTTGTTATCCATAATGTAGATGCTCCTTCAAGGCGAGTCGGACAAGTGATTCATTTTAATTCCAACAATAAGTCTTTGTATTTCTCCATAATTTTATCTGGGTTATCTGTGATTTCCTTCATGATTGCCATATAAAGCAAATCTATCAAGAAGAATTGACCATATCGTGAATAGATGGCTGTCATGCGAATAATCATTGATTCGGTACTGGGTATGCATAATGCACGAGTCGCTATGTTCGACAGTTTATTGCGACTATCACTGGTTATGCAAATAACGGGACAGTGTTTGCTTATGGCTTTTTTTGATGGTATGAGGACTTCTTTCGTCAGTCCGCTATAACTGATAGCGATCACCACATCTTTTTCAGTACAAAGCGATGAATTCAAAATCGCCAAGTTGGCATCCATGTTGAAAAGAGCCCGTTTACCCAATTTAATCAATTTGAGGGCAAAATCTTGTACCGCCAAGGCAGAAGCACCTATTCCGAACAGGTAGATGTTTTCTGCTTGTGCGATCATTTTTGCAATTTCAATAATCTTTTTGATAGGATTGAGTTGAATGGTCTCCTCGAATAAGTTTTTCAGGTTTTCTGCCAAACTTTTTTCTATCTGAAACATGCTATTATCGTATGAGAGTACCGATCGCGCATTATTGTCGAAGTCCTTGGATATCGATTTGGCAAAGGCTACTTTGACTTGTGGAAATGTCATCCCATAGATGTGTTTCATGAATCGACTTATGGTTGCGCTAGAAACCCGCGTCTTTTCTGACAGGTCGTTGATGGTGAGCATCAACACCTCATCGGGATTATGAATTATGAAGTCAGCTACCTGGCGATATTTTGAAGATAGTGTGGAGTAGATTGCTTTGAGCTTTCCGATCAAAGTTCGATCTCCTTTTTACCGCTCAATTTGAAGAACACGGCCAGACTTACTATTGTCGTCACTAACAAGATGGTTGATAATGCGCAGGCTACACCCTCATTGCCCCTGATGACCTCCTGATAGATTGCGATGGATATGGTTTGAGTCTTGATGGTGTACAATAATACCGTCGCGCTCAATTCAGTGATGATGCTCATCCAGCTCATCAATGCCCCTGAAAGCACTCCGGGTAGCATGACTGGGAATGTCACCTGCCAGAAAGTCCTATGTTCATTGGCACCGAGACTCAAAGAAGCTTCTTCAAGAGAAGGTTCTATCTGCCGCAAAATCGCACTGCTGCTTCTCACTGTGTAAGGCATCCTTCTGATAACATACGCTACCACCATGATCAAGGCGGTACCTGTGAGCAGCACGGGTCTTTTATTAAACCCGAGAATCAATGAAATGCCAAGGATGGATCCGGGAATGATATAGGGAAGGGTAACAATCACATCCATTACTTTTGACGCTTTGGTCGATTTACGAATTGAAACATAACTGAACAAAACGCCAAGGAACAAGATGATTGCCAAAGCGGCGAAAGAATAGACGAATGTATTCGCAATCGAATATCCGACTTTTGAAAATGCTTTGGCATAGCTATCCAATGAGAATTCGTTAAAGAAAATGATACCGTCATTTCGTTTGAATGACTGAATGACAATCACCAACAGCGGAAGGGAGGATAGCAATACTACCAACCATACAAATACATGGGCGAATACGTTGTATGCCCCCCGTTTTTTCTCTGGCATGACAGGCTGTAACGCACTCATCTCAATGGTAGTCCTGTTTGTCACGATCTGTTGGGAAACAAAGATAATTACCGAGAAGATTATTACAATCACGCTTATGGCGGCAGCAAATGCGTAATCTTGATTCATCTCCCCTATAAAGGAGTTGTAGATTAATACGGGAACTGTCCGATACCCTTCTCCTATCAGCATAGGGGTTCCAAAATCACAGAAAATCCGCATAAACACGAGGAAGGAAGAACTGAGAATCGTTGGTAAAATCAAGGGGAATACTATACGGAAGAATTTTCTTATTCCGGTGCACCCCAATCCTTCTGCGCATTCGATTAACGAAGCGTCCATTTTCTTCAACGCACCAGAGACGAAGAGGTACATAAGAGGAGTCATTTTAATCGCGAATACCAAAAGTATTCCTGAAAATCCATAGACTCCCCTCAACTGAACACCAAGAAGCGTGTTGAGGAATTTGGTAATTATTCCCGCGCGACCGAGCAAGATTATCCAAGAGTAGGCACCGATAAACGGTGGGGAGAGAATCGAAACAATAATGATGATATCTATGATCTTCTTACCTTTAATGGAAACGGTTTTCATGAAATAGGCCATCATCGTTCCGGTTATGGTCGTGATCAATGTCGCCGTAATGGTTACTTTAAAGCTGTTTGCAATAGTCGATGTGTAATATGTCCTGCTGAAGAACTTTGTGAAAGCGGAAAATGAAAATCCGCCGGTTTTGGCGTCGATGAAGCTCTGCACAAAAATCTTTGATACCGGGAAAATGAAAAAAAGAAAGAAAAAGGCGATGCACAATGCTGTGATTACCGACCAATAGTTCACTAGCTGTTTACTCTTCATGGCACAATTCCTTATTCGGTTCCAATCATCAGCGAGTTGCCAGTCTCAGTATCAAAAACATTCACCAGCTCATGAGAAAATCCGAGATAGACATGTTCTCCTATTTCATGGAATTCTTCTGTGGATTTCGTATTCAGCTTCACTTTGGTTTTATTGTTCAATTGAAGGAAATATTCAAAACTTGACCCGAGGAAAGTTCTTTCAACTATCGTGGCTGCCAATCCTGATTGCGCAAAGTATAATTCATCGGGACGGACACATATCTGAACAGATGTCTGTTCTTTCAAATCTTTCTTTAAGCGGCTGAATGTGAACGTCATATTCTCATTCTCAATGGACACCTTTTGGCTCCCTACGGTGTTTCCATTGATAAGATTGCTTTCGCCGATAAATGTAGCGCAGAACAGATTTGCAGGATGCCTGTATATATCCCACGGGGTGGCTACTTGCATAATCTGGCCGTGGTTCATGATTGCGATTTTATCTGAAATAGCCAACGCTTCATTTTGATCATGGGTAACATATACGGTGGTTATCCCGAATTCTTTCTGAATCGCTCGGATGGCAGACCTCATTTCGATTCTGAGTTTCGCATCCAGGTTAGAAAGAGGCTCGTCCATAAGTAACACGTCGGGTTGGATGACTATCGCACGTGCTAGTGCAATCCTTTGTTGTTGCCCGCCCGACATATTCCGGGGTTTTCTGTCCTTGAGAGCCGATATCTGGACAGTTTCGAGTATTTCGTTTACCCGTTTTGCTTTTTCTGGGTCCTTTATCTTACGCTGTTCAAGGCCGAAACCGACATTTTCTGCTGTAGTCATGTGAGGGAAAATCGCATAATTCTGAAAGACCATGCCGATATTTCTTTTATCCCTGGGAATATCATTTATGAGCTTGTCGTTGAAATAAAACTCTCCGCCTTCGATGGTATTGAATCCTGCGATCATCCTTAATAATGTTGTTTTCCCACAACCGCTGGCTCCAAGCAGAGTAAAGAATTCCCCTTTCTCGATCTGAAGGTTCAAATCTGGAATTATCGTCACATTACCGTATCGTTTTACCGCATGCTTAATCGCTATCTGCACGCTCATCTGGTACTCCTCGAAATGAAATGTTCTATAGAAAAAGTACCGGGGAAGTACTGGTGAACTATCCCCGGAATACAGGTAATAATTATTTCATGATGTCCATCAGCAAATCCGCAAATTTTTCTGCCACCATGGGCTTGACCTCTGTCGACCAAATCGAATCGACAGGGAATATGTTAGCTGTCTTCATGATCATCTTTGATTCGGGGAAGTCGATGTCGACTCTGATTGGATTGGCACCTGCTGTGTTCATCGCTAAAAGTTGTTGTCCTTCTTTTGATGAAAGAAAATCAACAAACAACTTGGCGTTTTCCAAATTTTTACTACCTTTGATTATCGCCAAGCCAGAGAGTTTGGATGCAGAACCTTCTTCCATGTAAGCAAAGGCTACGTTTGGTGTTCCGCTCTGGGCTAATTCCAATGCCGGGGCATCCCATGCCAAACCAATCGCGTACTCACCGCTTACAACGCCTTTGTAAGTCACTGAAGAACTATTTACGACCCTTCCATCCAATTGTTTTAATAAACTTTCAACATAATCCCATCCTGCTTGAGATTCCACATCTCCGTTACCAAAATCCAACAACATGTTTTCAAGATGGTTATAAGCGGAAGAGGATGTAGCCGCATCTCCAAAGGCAATTTTGCCCTTATACTTTGGGTTGAGCAGATCTTGATATCCTTTGATTCCCTCAGGGACGAGTTGAGTGTTGTAGACGATTACGGGACAGGTGCCGTTGATTGCTGTGAACACACCCGAATCATTGCGGAATTTTTCTGGATACTCGCTATCGGTTGATGAAACATACGTTTCAAACAATGACTTGTCCCTCGTATAATATTCACCAATCCATGTGATATCACAAGATGGGTTTCCCTTTTCCGCTTGGATTCTCGAATAGACTTCACCGGTACTTCCTGTGATGATATCCACCTTGATACCATATTTTTGTTCAAAAACCGGTACTACTGCGTCAAGATTATCCGCAGCTGTAGAGGTAATCATAACCAATGTATCACTCTTTTGGGGTTGCGATTGGGTTTCTGTTACACCGGTAGCGAAAACGATAGAGCTTACGCACAGTAATGTTAGCATTACCAATAGTGGTTTTTTCATGTCTGACTCCTTTTGATGATGTTGAAATTAAAATTAATTTCACTTGAGATACTAACATCGATGAAACCAATTTTCAACAAAAATTTTTTCCAAATAAACAAAGCATTAATATGAAAATTTTTTTCAGATATGAAAAAAGACATCCATCAATACTTCCATGAATCTTGGTCAACATGTCGGTTCGAGTCATGACTATCGAAAACTGATTAAGTACACTTTAACAAGGATGTATGTTACTGCTTTCAATATGATCAAAATTCTTTTTCATATATTCAATTCTGTTTTTAATAATTCTTTGCGTATACTGACTATTATAATTCAATTCAAATCCGTGGACCGTTCCTTTTGTTTGGACGAGTGTAACTTCATTCCCATATTCTTCTAGCTTTATGTTATATAGTAATGCTTCATCCCTCAGGCAATCAAATTCATTGATTTCGATATAGCTCTTAGGTAAATCATTGAAAGAAGCTGCTTGCAGCGGAGATGCATATTCAACGTTGATGCTGGGTTTGCCTTTCGGTAGGTATAAGTCCCACATTTTTTTATTAAGTCTTGCATTCCAAATCGGAGTATCCACGAATTTCTTCATTGAATCGGTTGTTTGTTCCACATCCGAGACCGGATAGACTAGTAGCTGAAAAAGCGGTGCTTTCACTGATTGATCTCTTATTTTGAGCGTCAAGGCAGCTGCCAGGGCCCCGCCGGCACTGTCACCGCAAATACCAATCCTAGTGCTATCAATACCATGCTCTTCTGCATGTTCTAGGAGCCATTTGTAAGCTGAATAGCAATCCTCAAGACCAAAAGGATACGGATACTTCGGCACCAATCGATAATCTACAAACACCACCTTGCATGAACATCCAAGAGCATAATCACACATCAACTTTTTATGATAACCGGTAGCTGGCAATGCAAAAGCTCCCCCGTGCAAGAATAAGAGACACGGTACATCGTGTTCTATCCCGGAAGGACCGAAGATTTCTAATGGGATGCTATGCCCATCATAGCCGCTGATGGTTTTTTTCACGTTGATAATGCCATCTTTGATAGGGTGTCTTTTGAAAATCAGGCGTGTGATGATTTGAAGAAATGGCAGGATGAAAGGATGCATGGGAATTCTGATGCGTAATCTTTCATAATCTTCATGCACCTGAAATGTTCTCACGTACACCCCACTCAAATATTCTATCGGTTTGAGAAAAAGATTGAATAATAGATACTGTTTTCACTGGTCATGATCATAACACCGCTATCGTCCCGTCCGCGCGCGACTCGGTCCCGCCGATCAATACTCCGCTCTCGTTATTCCGCCAAATGATCTGTCCTCTGCCGAAGAGACCGCTCTTTGTCGAGAATTCGATCTGATGACCTCTTTCGGCAAGGGCGTCGGCAATTTCAGTCGGGAATGTTGGTTCTAGTAATACGTTTTTACCTTTTACCCATCTCAATCGAGGAGCATCCAATGCCGCTTGGGGATTGAGGGTGCAATCTATAGTGTTGGTGATGACTTGTACATGTCCTTGAGGTTGGTTGAAGCCGCCCATCACACCGAAAGGTCCGACCGGATGACCGTCTTTGGTGAGGAATCCTGGAATGATGGTGTGGAAGGTCCTCTTGTTTGGGACGAGGCGGTTGATGTGAGATGGATCGAGTGAGAAATTGTTTCCTCTGTTTTGCAGTGCGATACCAGTATTGGGTACCACCAACCCAGATCCGAACCCTTCATAATTGCTCTGGATATAGGAAACCATATTCCCTTCGCTGTCGGCTGTCGCCAAATACACTGTACCGCCCGGTTGAGGATTTCCTGGATACGGTTCGATGGCGTGATCACTTATCAACGATCTGCGTTTGGATGCGTAGGCTTTTGACAATAAATCTTCAATTTTAGTGCTCATAAAGCGAGAATCGGTTATGTGACAATCCCCATCGGTCATCGCAAGTTTTATCGCTTCTATCGCGTGATGGAATGTTTGTTCATCAGTGCGATCCAATGGCGGCATCCCTTCGAGTATGTTGAGGGCGAGAAGGGTTGATAGTCCTTGTCCGTTTGGAGGAATTTCCCATACATCGAACCCTCGGTATGATGTGGTGATTGGATTAACCCATTCAGGTTGGAATGCTTCAAGATCCTGTTTGGAGAGAAACCCTCCGTTGGCTTTTGAAAAAGCCGCTATCTTATCGGCAATTTCACCGCGATAAAAATTTTCTGCATAGCTAGTCCCTATGCTTTCCAGGGTCTTGGCGTGAGCTGGAGAACTCCACATCTCTCCTGGTCGGGGTGTCGAACCGCCAAGTGCAAATGTATCGAACCAATGAGAAAATTGCTCGCCATGCAATCGCTTCTTATATATTTGAAATGCATTGTTCCAATCTAATGCAACAGTCTGTGATACGGCAAATCCATTCGCAGCATGACGAATCGCAGGTTGTAGCACGTCGATTAAGGGTAGTTTCCCGAATCGTTTGGATAATGCGGCCCAGGCAGCGGGGATACCCGGAACCGTTACCGGTTCCCACCCATGATGCGG
This sequence comes from Spirochaetales bacterium, assembly GCA_012523305.1. GTDB lineage: Bacteria > Spirochaetota > Spirochaetia > Sphaerochaetales > Sphaerochaetaceae > JAAYDK01. The sequence continues at coordinate 2,348 of JAAYIV010000087.1, read as the reverse complement.
CATTTCTGAATACCCTCGAGCTTTCATTGCTCCCAACGTGGCGTTCTGAGGTGACGGACCGCTTGAATTGAGTCCGTGCAATGAGTTGTTGATCCAGATGAGCGCGAAGGCATCTCCTCCGATACCATTCGAAGTGGGTTCCGTGATAGTCAAGGTTGCCCCGGCAGCTATCGCGGCATCTACTGCGTTTCCACCTTTTGCCATGATCTCAATACCAGCTTGTGACGCCAACGGTTGGGTTGTGGCTACCATCCCCCGTTTCGCATAGACTGGATTTCGATATGCTGCATAAGGGTTTTCGGGAGAATTAAAAAAATCTTTCATGGCAGGCCCTTCTCAAACTCTGAAATGTGGTAGAAAGTGTAGGCTCTGGCCATTTCTCTGTCAAGGAACCTTACGGAAATGTTGCTCTTCCTTTTGATCAAACGTATTATTCCAGTTTTTGAAAAGAACTATATAAAAATGGTGTAGAGCTAAGAATATTACTATTTAAACATGGTCATTTCCCCATGCACGAAGTCGTGCTAATCCTGTCTTTTTCGAATTGACAAAATTTATAACTAATGTTACATTGGGATTATCGTACTATAAAATATGCAAATCAGAGGGTAGGCGTATGGATTTGGCGTTACAAGGAAAGGTTGCATTAGTCACAGGAGGTGCTACGGGGATCGGTGCCGGCATCAGTGAATATCTAGCCATGGAGAAGGTCCATGTGGCAGTGAATTATATCGTTGATGAACCACAAGTTATTGAATTTTCAGAAAGGATTTCAAAAGAGAATGGCGTGTCCTGTATACCAGTCTATGCTGATGTTTCGAAACCTGAAGACAACGATGCGATGGTAAAAAAAATTCTTGATACATTCGGCAGGATTGATATTTTGGTCAATAACGCAGGTATTTGGCCCACAGAAGATATGAAAGATATGCCTGATGAGCATTGGATGAGGGTGATAAATATCAATTTGAACGGTCCCTATCTCCTTTCAAAACGAGTCGTTAATTCCATGATTGAGAGGAACGTCAAGGGTGTGATAATCAATATGTCTTCTAAATCCGGTTTTCAATGTAATACCGGAGGTCATGGGCATTACACGACAGCGAAAGCCGGACTGAACATGATGACCAGATCACTTGCCCGTGAGATTTCATCGTACGGAATTCGTGTTGTCGGGATTGCCCCCGGAATGGTGAGGACTCCCATCAATGAGGATAAATGGAAACATGACGGACTCATGGATGATTACATAAAACGAATTCCTGTCGGCCGGTTTGCAGAACCTATCGAGATCGGGTATTTGGCAGCATTTTTGGCATCAGACAAAGCATGCAACATTACAGGAACTACGTTGGATAGTACGGGCGGAATGCTTATCTGACGTTTTAAGGAAAAAAGGAGACAATGATTATCATGGTACAACTAAAAGACAAAGTATGTGTGGTTACTGGTTCAGCGAAAAGTATTGGCTTCGAGATTGCCAAGAATTATGCGCAACAAGGTGCAAAAGTTGCCTTGATCGATATCGACAATCAAGTGGTAGAAGCCGCCAAATCTTTGGCAAGCCAAGGATATGCCGCCAAAGCTTATGTGTTGGACATTACGGATCAACAAAAGGTATTTTCATGTTTTGACAGCATTGTTAAGGATTTTGGTCCTGTTTGGTGCCTTGTGAATAATGCAGGAGTCGTAGATCAACGACCGTTTGATGAAGTGACTCCGGAGCAGTTGGATAAGATATTCAAAGTCAATGTTTTTGGGACAGTGTACTGTTCTCAGGCAGCGTTGAAGACGATGAAAGATTTGGGAGATGGTCGAATAATCAATTTTTCTTCCAAATCTGGGAAAACCGGATCGGCTCTTATGGCCCCTTATTCCGCTGCGAAAGGAGCGATCATAGCACTCACCCACGCATTGGCTTTTGAATATGCCAACAAGAATATCAAAGTTAATTGCATCTGCCCTGGTATTACTGATGCAACCGGGGTGTGGGCGAATGTTAGTGAAGGCTATACGAAGAATTTAAATCTTCCAAGAGAAGAGATCATCAAAAAATTTACCGCAAAAATCCCTTTAGGGCGTTTGACACGGATCGAAGATGTTGTCGAACTAGTCCAGTTCATAACGGTAAGTGGTGATTATTGTACCGGGCAAGCTTTTAATATTACAGGTGGTAGGGAAGTCCATTGATTAAACATACCGGGCTGATAGCCAGGTGAAACAAAGAGGTAAAGAAGATGGGAGTAGACCTAAGGACGTACGTGTTTCTGGATTCGCTGCAGCCGCAGATGGCGTCGTTCATCTCGACGGTGTCGAAGGGGTACTTTCCGGTGGCGGACGAGGCGTGC
>JAAYIV010000086.1 GCA_012523305.1 Spirochaetales bacterium | reverse complement strand
CATTCACTTCTATACCGAGACCTGGATCCGTAGGTATGGTGATATATCCATTATCGATAACAAAAGGCGTATGTAAATACCCTTCTCCAATATCCCACTCTTCTTTCATTCCAAAATGCTCGCAGATCAAAAAATTAGGCGTACAGGCAGCCAATTGAATGTTAGCAGCTAAAGAAATAGGTCCAAGTGGGTTATGGGGAGCCACTTTCACAAAGTAGGTCTCTGCCATCGCTGCCATTTTTCTCACCTCGGATATCCCTCCGGCATGGCAGAGGTCAGGCTGGATGACTGAAACAGTATTTGATTCCAGTAACGGCCTAATGCCATGTCGTGTGACCAATCGTTCTCCCGTAGCCAACGGAAGCATAGATTTTCTGGCGATTTCACGCATTGATTCATAGTTTTCAGGTAGACAAGCCTCTTCAATGAATAACGGCCTGTATGGAACCAACCCTTCAATAATCTGTATAGCGATATCAGGACTTATACGACCATGGAAATCGATGGCAATATCGAGATCATCTCCGACAGCCTCGCGAATCTGAGCAAATCGTACGATCTGTGAATCAATATAGCGTTTAATGCCGCGGTTGCTCGTATAAGGCTCCAACAGGATCTTGATTGCGGTAAAGCCTTTTCTCTGTCGTTCAAGAGCCCTGTCGATTATCTTTTCTGTCGTCGCCCCCCAACAATGTCCATAAATTCTTATCTTGTCTCTGTAGATCCCCCCGAACAACTCATAGACAGGAGCTTTGAGTACTTTCCCTTTGATATCCCATAGTGCTTGTTCAATACCACTAATCGCACTTACCAAAACAATTCCACCGCGATAGAAGGTATTTCGATACAATGATTGCCAAATATATTCTATCCTCATCGGATCCTGACCTATGAGGAAGGGGATATGTTCTCGAATCGCAGTCTCTACTGTTCTCGCCCTTCCCTCAACCATCGCTTCTCCCCACCCTATAACACCATCGTCAGTGGTGACTTTAACAAAAGCCCATCGTGGTTTGACATGAAAGACATCAATTGCGGTTATCTTCATCGTGTAATCCTTCTCATTTTTTTTCTGGCGACAATGCCGTGGAAGACCAATTTGTATCGAGATCAGTTTCGGTGACAACCGGTAGAATGGCGCCGCCGTCAATCAACAGGCAAGATCCGACCATATATGAAAAATCATCGGAAACGAGATGTCGAACCACTCGAGCGATTTCTTGTGGAGTGGCAAACCGTTTGCATGGAATCTTATCTTTAGCTTCGTGAACGGGGTTGCCAAGCGGCCATCCCACATCTGTATAACCCGGGGCAATCGCAAGCACACGAATCCCATAGCGAGCTAATTCAATTGCCGCGTGTTTCGTGAATTTTGCGATGGCAGCCTTGACCGGGCCATAAATACTCGCCGTAGGCCAGCAACTATCCTTCTGATTTGAGGCAAGATTTATTATCACACCGCAATGTTTCTGTGCAATCATCAATCGCGCTGCAGCCTGAGTACAAAAATAAGTCCCTTTCCAATCGATATTGTTGATGGTATCCCACAATTGCTCAGTCGCTTCTGTTAACGGGGCGAACATGCTTACCCCGGCATTATTCACCATGAGGTCAAGTGTTCCGAAATCGTCGGTGAAACGAGAAAACATATCTTCGATCTCACTAACTGTGCCAACATCCGCCCGGTAGGTTTCAGCACGTCGTCCCATCTGTATTACAGCTTGTTTAACCTCTTCAGCAAGTTCGCCATGACTGTAATAATTGATTCCTATGTCATAACCGCTAGCGGCAAGCTCAAGTACGATAGCACGTCCGATTCCTTTACTCCCACCAGTTATCAATGCAACTTTCGACATGATGTTTCCTCTCACCTCAATGGAAATTTTTTTCATCCTATAGCCATGTGTTTTCCAAAAGAGGATGGGTTCCGATGAGAATTATCAATCGGACAGCCCATCCTCATTAAACACTAGAGAAATCTTAGCTTTTCCATGACGAGACTATCAGCGCAATCCCATCTCTACCAAAACATCTTCGTAATTCTCGCGGTTCATGACAACGCCGGAGGTCTCAACCAACAAAGGGGGTTCAGTACTTTCGGCAATCCATTTGTACATGTTTACCGCTGTTTCATAACCATGGCGTTTTGCCGCAAGTAAAACGGTGGCATGGAATCCGGTCATGGGCTTCTCAAGTTCGCTTATGGCAAGTTCATTCCCATTGATGCCTACACCAATAATATTTTCAGATTTGATGCCATTTCCTTCCAATGCTCTGACTCCACCGATCGTAGTGTCATCACAGAGAGAGTAGACGAACCAGTATTGTACATCAGGATGGGCTGCGACGAGAATATTCGTAGCATCAAAACCTCCCTCCATGGTAGAGTCGGTTTTTGTCGGTCCTTTGAACACACGGTTAGCAGGGAATCCCATCTCTACAATTTTGTCTGTTGCCCCATCAGTCCGTTCCTTGCTTGTCGGCAATGTATCGTAAGTCAGGCAAGCAACTCCGGTTTTGTTCAAATCCCATCCTCTCTTCTGGGCTTCGAGCATGATTGTTTCTCCAACTTGCCTTCCAATCTGATAGGCAGAAATGCCCATATGGTGGACATTTTCCATTGGTTTACCATCCGATCCCACGAATCTGTCGTCAACACTCATGACTTTCAGGTTATTCTGGTCGGCTTTCATCTTGATTGAAGGTCCAAGTTTAACATCGGGAGTGCAAATGATGAAACCTTGTGCTTTCTGTGCGGCGAGGTTATCAATCGCAGACAGTACTTTTTCTCCGTCCGGCGTACTGATTTTTATTAGTTCGAAACCATACTCATCAGCTGCCATTTGCGCGAACTTCCATTCATCCTGGAACCAAGAATTTTCTGCCAATTTAACCAAAAATCCAATCTTTATGGGCTGATCTTTAGATTGATCCGCCGCACCTTGGGAAAATACAACGCTACCCACCAGCAATAGCACCATCAGTAAAACAACAACTTTTTTCATAGTGACTCCTTTTTTTCGTTTTTTGCACATCCAGTATACACGGATACTGTTTCCAATGTGCTAGCACCGTAAACGGCTATCTTCCGTGTTGCAAGAACCATACCAAGTGAGAAAATCAACTATTCCCATCCGGCAACGATAGAATTGGGTAGCATGTTGCACAGAGTGACTCTAATATGGGTAGATTTTTTCACACATCACATGAATTTGCAGACCTATATGTCGTCTTCCCTGTTCAAGGCAGGAAATGTAACGATAAACGATGTTTTTTGGCCTTGGGCACTTGAAAATTTCATGACACCTTTATGTAATTCAACAATGTTTTGACAAATAGAGAGTCCCAATCCAATGTTTGTCCTTGACATTTTTGTCGTATAGAACGGATAAAATATTTTATCTCTGTCTTGATAGGATATCCCGTGACCGTTATCACTGACTATCGCAGAAACAGTTCTGTTCGATGTATCTTCGGCTAATTCCAACTCAATGATCCCATAATCGAGAACCGCTTCATTTGCATTCATGATCAGATTGATAAATAGTTGCTTCAACTTGTTCTCATCACCATTAACAAATGAAATTGACTTGAATTTCTTTTTCACACTGATGTTCTTCTGACTTAATCTATGTCCAAGTAGCATCAACACTTCTTCAAGTACTTTCTCTAGTGAAAGAGGTTGGAATGATAACCGATTTATCCTTGAAAAGGAGAGTAAATTCCCAATAATTTCAGAAATACGTTTCAATTCACGCTCAATATGGGTAACATTGGTTACACATTCTTCATCAAGGTGTGTAAGCTTTATTAAGTCAACATAATTTTGAATGATTGCAAGAGGATTTTTTATCTCATGAGCTACACCTGCTGCCAATGCCGCGACGCTCGCATTCTTATTTGCTTGCATCAGATATTCTCGGGTTTGGTAATCAAAGCTCATGTCTTCAATAAAAATATTGGTTCCGATTCGTTCGGCATTTTGATCGATTATTGGAGAAAAGGTGAACTTTAGTATCGAATCTCCAACTTTTACCGCTTCCAACGATCCTCCGCTCCCACTGTTAAAAAATGAAGCGATATCGCTGAGAACACTTTCATTCAAGAATTCACATAGCTGCGAAAACGGTTTGTTTCTGTATTGCAACGGTATATGTTTGAGAAGTTTTTTAGCTTGCTGATTTAAAAATACGACTTCATATTGTTGATTCACCAGCATTTCCCCGATGGGGAGGTCATCAATCATTGATTCCTGGTAAGAATTGAGTAGAGAACTAACACTTGTCTTTTGGCTTTCATTAACATTACTGGTAAAGGCTAGGTTAACCAACCTCGCGGGATCCAACGCTTGCACATTTTCAGTTCCTTTACGATATCCTTCCTGCAAGATAGTAACCCTATCAGCGATTTTAAACACTTCGTTAAGATTGGAAGTAATATAAATGATCGATGTGCCTTGTTCTTTTTCTTGCTTTAGTAATTCAAAGACCTGATCCACTTCGGAAGGTAACAACGAGTTTACGATATCATCAAGAATCAGCACCTTGGGCCTACGAGCTAGGACATGGCATATATTGATTATCTGCCTATCTCGTTCACTCAGCTTATATAAAGGAGTATCAAGGGGTAAATCCAAATTAAAATTACCCAATAATTCTTGGCAAGAATTTTCCATTTGTTCCCGATCTTTTTTCGTGATAAAAAACTTATGGTGGTTGCCGGAAAAAACATTTTCAACAGCATTCATCGATGGAACAAGATTTTTCTGTACTTGGTAGACCATCCCGATGCCGAGTTGGATTGCCTTTTGAATCGTGAGATTGTTTATCTCAAACCCGTCAAACCACATTCTCCCTTCCTGTTTCTTTTCCGATCCTGCAATTATCTTGCCTAATGTGGTTTTACCAGAGCGGTGATCCCCTGTTATTGCATGAATTTCTCCCTCAAATAAGACAAAATCAACGTTGTTCAGCGCTACACTATGACCATAGGCATACCGAATATCCTCCAATCGTAATATGATTTTCCTACGGCTCATATACTTATTCCCAACTTCTTCATCCGCAGATAGAGCGTTTTCCGAGAGATATTGAGTAATTCTGCAGCTTTGGTCCGACTCCCTTGTACTTTATCGAGTGCATTTAAGATCATCTCCCTGCTGACACTGTCATAAAATGATTGCAACGGCGGTGAATCATTCTCAATACATTCTTTTCCGTTATGGTAATGGGGTGGAATATCGTCACATGTGATAAGATCATTTTCACAAAAGATAACCGATCGCTCTATGCAGTTTTTCAATTCCCTTACATTGCCAGGCCATGTATGGAGTAACAAAACATTCATGACATCTTCTGAGAATCCCTGTATCTGCTTATGATATTTATGATTGAACGTGTCAAGATAATAGCGTGAAAGTGGAATGATATCATCCGGCCGTTCACTTAAGGATGGTATTTCTATCTGGATGACACTCAATCTAAAGAAAAGATCCTCCCGGAAACTTCCCGCTTGAATTTTCTCTTGCAGGTTTTGATTTGTCGCTGCAACAAAACGGACATTAACTTTCCTAGTTTGGTGCGAACCAAGTCTTTCAAATTCTCCTTCCTGCAAGATTCGTAATAATTTTGCTTGGGTCTGAAGGCTCATATCACCTATCTCATCAAAAAACAATGTTCCCCCATCAGCAATTTCAAATTTCCCCTTTTGGTCCTTTTTTGCATCGGTAAACGCTCCTTTGTCATACCCGAATAATTCGCTTTCAAGTAATGTCTCAGGAATTGCTGCGCAATTCATCTTTATGAACGGACCATCTTTTCGATGACTGCATTCATGGATGATTGAAGTAAACAATTCTTTCCCGGTACCGCTTTTCCCAGTCACTATCACCGGTGCATCGGTAGTGGCAGCTTTTCTAGCAATATGTATGAGGTGTTTCATCCGATCGTTTACCGTAATAATCGTTCCTACCCCGTTTACTTCAGTCCTGTCAATCGTATTGGCCAGACCTTGTTTTTCAATGATCTTTTTAATTTCTGCGAGTAATTTTTGAAACGGAACAGGTTTTTCGTAGAAATTCAGTGCTCCACATTGCATCGCTTCAACGACAGAGTCAGTCGAGGCATAACCACTTACCATGATGATTGGAAGAGCGGGTTGAATTTCACGGATCCTCTGTAACAAATCGATTCCGCTCATCCCAGGCATTTTCAAATCACTGATCAGAAGCGAGTAGGAACATTGCTGGATTTTATCGATTGCAGAAACTGGGTCGAGATAGTAATCGCAATTAATATCGTGTGCGACCAACAATTTCTTCAAAGAAATACAATATTCTTGTTCGTCATCAATAATCAGTATTCGGCCTTCCATAGTTCATACATAATAGGTCAGCATTATTAAAAACGCAATCTAAGGAAATTTTTACCTGTCCATATATCTATTCCAGTTTGTTACTTTTACTACTCAATCCAAGTAAAAAGTGGGTAACACCAGCCACCTTCGGTCACCTGCGCAAACCGAAGATAGGTACAAGTCTTAGATTTTCGGAATAAATAGACACATAAGGAAATATTTGGCATGTAAATTGCAGTAAAATAGACAGGCACGGATGTATGACAACATGAATAGGGAGTAGCATCACATGATTAAAACGTTGGAATTACACGGAATTTCCAAATCATTCCCTGGAGTCCAAGCTTTGGATTCAATTGATTTTTCTCTTGAAGCAGGGACGATTGGAGGTTTGATAGGGGAAAACGGCGCAGGCAAATCCACACTGCTAAAAGTTCTTAGCGGAGCATACATACCAGAAAAAGGTACGATTAAAATAGATGGCAAACAGTATACATTCAAATCGACGAAAGATGCATTATCTGCTGGTATCGCTGTCATATATCAAGAATTAAACCTTGTTCCGGAGATGACTGTTGCTGAAAACATGATGCTTGGACATTTCCCGGTCAATAAGACTGGTTTAATCGATTTCAACTCGATGTATGAAACAGCTACAAAACAATTGCAGTACATCATGGAGGAAATTGATCCCCAGGCAAAAATCAAAACTCTTCCTATCGCCCAAAGGCAGATGATTGAAATATCGAAAGCGTTATTGCTCAATGCACGGATTATCGCTTTTGATGAACCTACAAGTTCGCTTTCCCAAAAAGAAATCCGCAATCTTTTCAGGATAATCAACACACTTAAGGAACAGGGGAAAACAATCATCTATGTGTCTCATAGACTGGAAGAGGTGTTTGAAATATGTGATTCGGTGACAGTATTCCGTGATGGAAAGTTAATCGAAAAGTTCGAAGATATGAAAAAAGTCAATCATGATATTCTTGTCAGCAAGATGGTGGGAAGAGAAATCTCCGATATCTATAACTATCGTGAAAGAGAACGATCGGATGTCCCGCTGTTATCGGTTAAAGACTTCGTTTGCCCGGGATTAAAAATCCCGGCATCATTCGATCTTTATAAAGGTGAGATTCTCGGATTTTTCGGTCTGGTGGGTGCTGGCCGTACTGAGTTGATGAAAGGGTTGTACGGTGCTGTGAGACATTCGCAGGGAACAGTTTCTCTTGAAGGGAGAACTATTCAAATCAAATCACCTAAAGATTCGATACGCCAAGGTATCGCGTTTCTTCCTGAAGACCGTAAGGATGAAGGAATCATTCCTATCAGAAGTGTTGAGGAAAATATCAATATCAGCAGCAGGCGTGATAACCTTAAGATGAAATTTTTTATTGACCGAGAATGGGAGAAGACAAACGCGGATTCTTTTATCCAAAAATTAGACATAAAAACTCCGAGCAGACAACAAATCATTAAAAATCTTTCTGGAGGGAATCAACAAAAAGTAATTCTTGCACGTTGGTTGGGTGAACATATTTCAGTATTGATCATGGACGAACCTACACGGGGAATTGATGTAGGGACTAAGAATGAAATTTACAATCTGATGTATAAACTGACTGAGATGGGCATTTCTATTATTTGTGTATCAAGCGATTTGCCCGAAATCATGGGAATCTGTGATAGATTGGTCATCATGAGAGAAGGAAAGATCGTCAATACGATTTTAAGAAACGAAATGGATAAAGAGCAAATATTGTCTTACGCTTTACCCGCAAAACATAAAGAACACCAGACGGCTTAGCCGAGATGACATTGCCGAAGATAGGGAAAGAGAGGAAGTTTGATATGGCACAATTTAGCAAGCAAGGAATCCAAAAGAGTCTAAGAAGCATATGGGAAGATTCAGGAATGTTAGTGATTTTCATTGTATTATTCCTGTTATTAGCAATTTTCGTCCCTTACTTCCTCACTTGGCGCAATATGATTGGCCTCGGATTATCAGTATCGATGGTAGGAATGGTTTCCTGCACGATGCTATTTTGTTTGGCTTCGGGTGATTTTGACCTTTCTGTGGAAAATGTGATTGCGTTCAGTGGAGTGACAGCCGCTGTAATCATCAATAGCACCAACAATGTATTCTTCGGAATAATGCTCGGTGTTCTCGGTGGAGGGCTAATCGGATTCCTGAATGGGTTCATCATTGCAAAGGGACGTATCAATGCTCTTATAACCACATTGGCGATGAGTCAGATAGTCCGCGGCTTAGCTTTTATCGTAGCCGGAGGTGAAGCTCGGAGCATCGGTAATGCCAAATTCTTCGTCCTGGGAAATGGAATGATTTTGGGTATTCCCGCTCCGATTTGGATTACAATAATTTGTTTTGTTGTGTTTGCAATCCTAATCCGATCAACGACGTTTGGAAAAAACACCGTTGCGATCGGAGGAAATAAAGAAGCGGCCAGGCTGGCGGGTATCAATGTCGATAAAACCCGTATGCTTATTTTCTCAATCCAAGGATTAATGGCAGGATTTGCAGGAGTTGTATTAGCCAGTAGGATGACAAGCGGGCAACCCAACACTTCCCAAGGATTTTCGCTTGACGTTATCTCGGCATGCGTACTTGGTGGTGTTTCTCTTTCCGGTGGAGTCGCCCCCATTCTCGGGGCTATCGTCGGTGTGTTGATCATGGGTACGGTACAAAACGCAATGAACCTGATGAACATCCCTACGTTTTACCAATATGTCGTACGTGGCTTGATTCTTCTCATTGCGGTGTTGATTGACCAATTCAAACAGCAAACAAGGAAAGTCTGAGATAACAGGAATTATCGGAATGTTAACGATTGCAAACCAATACTATACTCTTTCGGTCGATCCTGATCATGGAGCTAAAATTTCTTCGCTGAAATTTCGGCCGAAAGATTTGGAACTTTTAGTCACCTCACCACAGATTTCACGTTCTTTGATGAAAGATAAATGGCCGATGGATTTTACATTGGCTGATTCATATGGATTCGATGAAATGTTTCCGACGATTGATATCGATGACTGTACTGTTTTACCATGGGGACCTGTTCGCTTTCCAGACCACGGAGATGTATGGTCACTCCCGTGGGTGTGTTCGCAATCAGATGATATGATATATTCTGAAGTGATAGGCACTTCGTTTCCGTACAAATTGCAACGCACCGTCACGTGTAAAAATTCAGGGATCAGACTCGACTATGTATTAACTAATCTCTGCGCAACATCGGTTTCCGTAATCTGGGCTGCCCATATGTTATTCGTACTTTGCGAAGGAACTCATATCGAATTACCTGACGAACTGTCTTCTTTCATCAATGCATATGATGGAGGAATATTCGGAGATTACGGAAAACTGATCCGAAAACAAGATTCACTCTTTGGCCGACACGAGAAGTTTGACATGCATTCGGGATTATGCGGAAAATGGTACACCGCCCAAAAGTTACGCCAAGGTTGGGTAAAGGTAGTACACCCCAAAGAAAAGGTCTCGACAATCATTTCCTTTTCTCCGCAGGAAGTTCCTTACCTCGGGGTCTGGATTAATGAAGGCGGATGGAACGATCAGCATGCTTTAGGAATAGAACCTGCGAAAGCAGCAATGGACAGCCCGTCCAAGGCAAGACAGTTTGGGATGGAGCATATCTTGAAAGGTTACTCAACCGAAACATGGTCCCTGTCTATATCGTCTTCTTGTATTGCCTAACAATCAGGCCACTGTTCACATAACCGCATTCCTCTCAGTGCTCCCTGATGGCTCGGTTCCGTTCTCAGTATATCTGAGAAAATATCTTTGGCAGTATCGATTTCTCCTAATCCCAACTTACCCAAAGCCATATGATATCGACAGTGGAGAATATGCTTTTTCTGACTATTCTCATGATACACTGAGGTCTCAGGCAAGGAAACGGCGAAATAATCGGGTTGTACCGTGTCAAATTGATGCTGTTGACCGTAAGTAACGAGCGTATGGAACCGTTTTCGAGCTTGTTGCCCAACACCGAGTTTTATCCATGCCAACCCTTGGTAAAATATGGTATCGGAAGGTTGATCGTTGTAATAATGGGCTTCTGAGGGTTTTTCCAGTCCAATAGATGCTTTTTCCCACCAATATGTTGCTTCATGCTGTCTCGCTAGCAAATCATAAGCTACTCCAAGGTAATAACAAGCAATCGTATCCTGAGTATGTGGTAACCGTCCTTCTCCAAGATTTTGTGGCCAGACGAAGGTTTTTTCAAGATATTTGATCGCTTGTTGCTCTTCGTGATCATCGATCAATCTCTTGGCAATATTGATTAAGCTAAAGACATATTGACCGCTAACCAATCCCTCTCCACCTTCCCAAGGATGGAACTTGCGTCTTTCAATCGCTTCGTACGCTTGTTGATAATGCCCCAGACAGTTTAAGAGGATTATTCTCCTGAGATACAGATCATCACGAGTGTTTACCGTCGCACCGAATTGATCTAAAAATAATAAACGCTGCCGGGGAGTATGACCAATTTTTTCTGCCAATTGATCGCGTTCGAGTAGTATTCGTGCATCAGTTTCGTCCAGCTGTTGGGCTATACAAATTTCTTCAAAAGCTGTGTTGTTATCATGGCAGTAGTTATGATAAACGATTGACAGATTGCGATGCACCGTACTGAAATCTGGATTTAGTGCTGCCGATCGCTTCCAACATTCCAGAGCATCATCATAACGTTTGAAATCATAGAACAGATTGCCTAAATAGTAAGACGCAAAACCACCTTGGGGGAAAAATTCGATCGCATGCTGAAGGATTTTCATCTCTTCTAGCGTGTTGGGGAAACAGTATAGCGGAGAAAGACTGTTTGCCTGACGGTATAACTTAATGGCTTTATCTGTATCTCTGTACGCCTTGTAGGTAAGATACCCCCTTGCATAGATGATCATGGGATTATTTTCGGGAGCAAATGAAAGTATGTTCAATGCATGTTCCACATCACCTATTTCATCGTAAGTCAGAGCAAGCAGCAAATAATTATGAGACTCGTTTCGCATCAATGCCTGCCAAGAGTCCGGATTATGAGAACAAAGAGCGTCTTCATAGGCAATGGAATGATCCAGAGGGTCGATCGCCTTACTTTCTTCAATCCATTTTTGTGTATTTTTGTTATGTTTGCGAAGTAAGATGGCCTTTACCAGCCGGCTTTTCATATCATGCCAATTATACACCAATGCTTTTTCTACGTATTCCAAGGCCATCTCAAATTGTTCTTTCCTTAATGATAGGCAAGCGAGACGATACCATGCAACATTCTGGGTATCTGCGGTCCAAGTCGCTTTGAAAAAACTCTCATACGCACCTTCATAATCCTCCGTCATAAATTGTGCAAGTCCCAAATGATAAAATGGAAGAGACGTGTAAGGATTGGGATTCTTCCACTGCAATCTATTTATCGCACGTTTAAAATACGGAAGAGATGCTTGGAAATACCCCTGAGAATACAAGTATGTCCCATATCCGTCGTTCAACCTGATGTCGGAAGGATCCCTGCGCAGACCCTCTAAAAAATATTCCACCGGAGAATAACTGGCATGTCGATATTGGATCAAGTGCATCGCACCAAGAAACAACTCCTCGGTGGTTTTGACATCGGAAGGCAAAGGCAACGGGATTGCAGGTGCAGGCATAGGCTTCTCCTGCTGCTTTTCAGGAATGTAACGAATCAAGGTAGAACCCGTTTTATCACGCACGATCAGTTGAGTTGCGTAGATACTACATGTAGCGCATTCAAATTCATCCTCAAAGCATACATCTGCCGATAGTTCGGTGATGCGTCTATAGAGAATTTCACCTTCATGTTCAATCCGTATTTCAGCATCAGGGTAACTACTTGTCGCATATACTGCGATTTCAAATCGGTTATCAAATTGTTCGAATCGGAGCACGATATCCTTTGATGCATCCGATACCTTTCCTACTTGTTTATACGGCAAGAAGTATTGCGTAAATCTCTTTTCTTCATGCGGAGCCAACCAAGTGAAATCCGGTTGATTGTCGGTATAGACTCCGGTCATGAGCTCTATGTAGGGGCCGTCACTATCGGTGAGATTTCTATCCCAAGCCCTTCCAAAATCACCGTTGCCCCATGTCCACTGTTTCTTTCCTGGAGCGAAATGATGATCAGCGACATGTAATAATCCTGCTTGCTGTGATTCATCATAATTACCAATGAAATCATAATCAGAATGATATGCCATATAGGAGGTTGGAACTTGGATATTCTTGTATCGTGAAATATCAATCCCCGCTGAATAATCAAACTTATAATACTCTCCTGTTGCTATAGGGAAGGTACTCACCGCTCGTTTCCCGTGGTCCATCACCGCATGGACATCCGGGGGAAAGACAGAATAGGTGGAGTCATTTACCGCGACCGCCGGATTCGCCCACCACAAAAACGTTTGATGCGTTGATGTCCGATTATATAGTTGGCCACGGACCTCGATATACGCACGATCCGGATAGAGGGTGAACCCTGCCATGCCTTTGGTACCGTACATCACATCTATTTCGCCAACCCATAATGTCTTGGATCCGTCTTCATGTGTTTCGATCTTGTACTCCACGGGAGAAAATGTGGATGGACGATGGTGTTGCGGCCAATTGAATTCTATACCGCCAGAAATCCACGGTCCCGCCAATCCAACCAGCGCTGGTTTGATTACTTGATTATAATAAACAAAATCATAGTTGTTCGTCTTATCAGTTGCTCTGTGGATCCTTCCCCCGAGTTCTGGCAATACCATAACCTTCAAATACTTATTCTCAAGGAAAACAGCATGGTATGCTGTAAGTATTCTCTCATCTGATAACGTTTCGGTCACTGCAAGTGGATACACCTTACCCGAGCTGCCCTGATACACCCGGCGTTCAAGAAACATTGGGTTTGGATCCGGAGTACCTGCTTCATATGTCGGCATGTGTA
The DNA here is from genome assembly GCA_012523305.1 of Spirochaetales bacterium. GTDB lineage: Bacteria > Spirochaetota > Spirochaetia > Sphaerochaetales > Sphaerochaetaceae > JAAYDK01. The sequence goes on along the minus strand of JAAYIV010000086.1, from coordinate 1,029 downwards.
TAGTCTCTTCCCATATCCGTACTGAATCGGCCCTGTCATCACTCATTCCAAGCCTCCTGCTGATAATCTAATTAGAATTGTATCTTGTTGATGTTCTTTTGGTAGTGTACGAATCTCCAAAAACTTGGATTATATTCCAGCGACATGGTATAATTCCCATATGGAAGAAACATATAAGCGTGAAGGATTTTTCGGCGAGAAATTGATTGTAATTCCTTCAGAATTATTCGCCCCTCATGCCACTCACCCGTTAGCCGGCAGATTATTCCCGACCGATGCGGGATTCTTTCCGGAAGCCTCACATCATTACCGGAAACGAACGAAAGGTTGCGATGAATTCATAGTGCTCTATTGTATCGACGGGAACGGAACAATCGTCATCCCGAAGAAAACGATCTCATTACGGCAAGGTGAAGTATTTTGCATCCCCCGACACATGCCACATACATACTATGCCGATGAGAAGCACCCCTGGAGCATATTATGGCTACATTTTAAAGGTACTGACGCAGATTTCTACCCAGTAAAAAATTGCGAAAAAATCATGATGGACCATCCTAAAGAACAGGAACGCCTCCAGCAGTTGTTTGATTTATTGTTCGATGCCCTTGAAGGTTCGTTTACCGTGGGTAATTTCATCCATATTTCTCAAATCACCTCATCAATCCTTTCAGAAATCTATTACAAAGAAAAATTTCATGATGAGGACGTACGCAATCACGCATTTACAAAAGCCGTCAGGTTCATGCATGCCCATATTGACTCTTCATTGGGACTGGAAGAAATCACCAATTATCTGATGGTTTCCAAAAGTTATCTCCACCAGCTGTTTCGTACCTATACCGATCATGCGCCGATGGCATATTTCAACATGCTTAAAATACAAAAAGCTTGCAGATATTTAAGCATGACCGACTTGCAAATCCAAGAAGTTGCCCTGAAGGTTGGCTTTTCAGACATGTGTTATTTTTCCAGGCGATTTAAGCAACTGATGAAAGTCAGTCCAAGAGACTATCGGAACGGTTCGGT
>JAAYIV010000085.1 GCA_012523305.1 Spirochaetales bacterium | reverse complement strand
TCAATGACTATACAAGGGGATTCTCTCACCCGGAAGGGGATTGTTGATCGAAGAGCGGCTTACCTGGCCGGTACGAGCCGTTCTGTCGGGAGGGGGCAGACACATAGTCTGCTTCCTACCCGGATTTAAAAAAATATGTTTTTCTAAGATAGATAATTATCAGTTTAAATTCCGCCAATCGCCAAAGAGTTGAATCCAATGCGATGATGGTGTACCATGCAAAGCATGAAAGGTTCAGGAAATACATTGATCATAGTCGACATGCAATTTGATTTCCTTGCAGGAGGTGCGTTGGCAGTCCCGGGTGCCGATTTGGAGATGGCAAGGAAAATCGATCGGATTGCCAATCTGTTCGACCAAGTGATTCTTACTGCCGATGACCATCCGGTTGATCATATATCATTTAATACGTTTGCCGTCCACTGCGTTCATGATACGCCTGGAGCCAAATTGGCAGTTAATTGCAAAGGTTCCGTGCTATACAAGGCAAGACAATACGACAGTGAAGAATATTCGGCTTTCTTTGATGGCCGCAGAATCAATATGATCGAAGGCAGCGATGTGTATGTTGCCGGAGTCGCGGGTGATTTTTGCGTCAAGGCAACAATCGAAGACCTGCTGCGATATGCTCAGGATAAGCGAGTTTTCGCGATAATCGATCTCATCAAATCGGTAAACGGATCGACATATGTCGATCATGACCCATTTGAAGGCAAAGTGCGCTTCGTGACTTCCGACCAGGTAAGCAAGCGCATCGAAGTCGGTCAAGGAGGTTGAGAACATGAATATTACCCGAGAGATGTTTGAACAACTTCCCGACGATGCCTGCGACGCAGATATCGAATCGACTGCGGTCTCGCTTGAACGCCATCCATACACACCGCTGATGATTCTCGAATTTCCAGGATTCCTGAGATGTAAGAGACACGACATGGTAGCGGAATTCGACAGACTGGTGAAGCTGCCGATGGATGCACCGGAATTGAAAGCTGTGGTTTCTGAAGCACCTCGCAATGTAATCGAGAAGCAACTGGGACTATTATTGTACCATTACAAACTATTGTGCAGATTACGGTCAAGCGATGCGGAGGCTTGGGATGTGGTGCATGAGCTGTACGAGGATGACTGATTGCTCAGTCAGTATCGTCTTCGACGAGTTTTACGACATTTGCCTCTGAATTCTTCAAGGGAATAAGCCTTCTGATGAACGGTTGTACCCCGATGTAGGTTTTCTCGAATTCATCTTCACTTTCTTTCAAGGCAGCTTGCCAGGCAGCTCCGAATCCAGGACTGTTTATGGTAAGGCGATCAACGGCCTTTTGATATACTTGAAGCCTTGCGATTTCTTTTCTTCCGGGTTTTTGTGAATAGGTATTCAGGCTGATGCGCAAATTTTCATTTTGTTTTTTCAATTCTTCATTTTCTTGTTTGAGCTTATTCAAACCTTCCGATTCCAAATCCATCCTATCTGAAAGCATTCCTTTAAGGCGTCCTATTTCCTTGGCATGTTCTTTTTCTTTGACTTTGTACTTCGAATATTGAACGATAAGAATCACTAACATCGGTGCCAAACCAATAGCTATTCCTATCAAAATGTTTTCCATCGCATTTTCCTCCAATGATTATCAGAACGACCACCCATGGAATGTTGGACAAGTATACCACCACTGAAGATGCGATTCAACCGATAGGAATGGATTAATATGAGATTGGTTTTCAGCTGAAACGGTTTGTCATGGCCTCGATCGAATTATCTATGGGAGCGGGCATCCGAACCGTTTTGTCAAATACTGCCATATCTTTGAACCCGATTCCCGTAAGCAATACACAGACCGTACAATTGCTTTTGAACCTGCGTCGTAAGTCCGGCGCATCTTTACGAGCTCCCGCCCAAGCGCAAGCCGCTGCAGGTTCTACGAATATTCCAGATTCTTTGGCTAACTCCCGTTGGGCATCGAATAGTTCGCTGTCTGATACTTCGATAGCCCATCCGTTTGATTCATCGATATAGCGTACTGCCATCCTACCGTTTGCAGGCAGGGACACATTGATTGAATCAGCTTGGGTTGTCGCTTTGACCGATTCGAACTTTCTTGTCCGCCATGCTTGAGAAATCGCATGTGAACTGTCCGATTGTACGCATACGAGATGTGGAATTTTATCGATAAGGCCAGCTTCCCGAAGATCATAAAATCCTTTGTATACTCCGGCAAAAATACATCCGTCACCGACAGGAACATAGATGATATCGGGAAGAGCTTTGCCGAGCTGGAGAAACAGTTCGATCGAAACGGTTTTTTTCCCTTCGATTGTCATTGGATTGTAAGCGGTGTTTCGGTTTATCCCGCCGAACTTATCGGTATAGGCGATCGAAAGAGCGAAGGCATCGTCATACGTACCTCGTACGGGAACGACAGTCGCTCCGTACAGGATGCTTTGCATCAGTTTGTTTACCGGTGCTTTCTCAGGAACGAACAATACGACATCAAGACCATAAGCAGCCCCTGCGCAGCTCATCGCAGCCCCCGCATTACCTGTTGAAGCCAATGTTATGACATGTTCATTGTGGGCAATCGCCTGAGCCGCTACCAATTGTGACGCACGGTCTTTGAAAGATCCCGATAAGAGAGCGCTGTCGAGCTTGAATGAAAGCGAGTTCAATCCGTAATAATGTCCGAGCCGTTTGGGATACACCAAAGGAGTAGGTCCGACCGGATAGCAAGCGATGTCGGGAATATCATATGGTAAGAAATCCTGCGCACAGAGATCTTGCATTGCGGATAACCGTTTGAGGTCGTCTTTTTCAAAGCGTACTATCAAGTTACCTTTTGAAAATTCGGAGTCCGATGATTCGGTTTTTTGACACTTCGGACAGCGATACATGATCGTGTCTGTGTTGTAAGTTTCATGACAGTCGTTACATTCATACCAAAACCGCATCGTGTCCTCCGGAAAAATCATCAAACGATCAGGCCCACGTCCTTGTTGAATTCCTCAACCAACAGATCGATTTTCTCAGCATAGGAAGCAAGTTGTGTCCAATAATCCTTCTGGTACCATTGGGCGTTGAGTTCTTCATAGGTCTTGCCTTGCTGCTCAACCCAAGTGTAATACTTGAGATTATGGATTTTAAGACGGTCGTAATATCCCAGCTCGGCCATATTGTCGAGCTGTTGATGCAAGAAGGGACCACAATGGGCTTTCACGGCATCAGTCGCTGTGAACGGGCCTTGTTTGATAGTCAATTCTTGGAGCCTTGAGGTATACATTTCAGAGCTGTCGGTGAGAATCGTGAACACAACATCATCTTCATCCATCTCATAATACTTAGCCATCTTGATCGCACTGAGAAGATTCCCGATGCCACTGATTCCATAGTATCCGAGATTGCTGATATCTCGCGCAGACAATCCTAATTTTTGTAAATACTCGAGGCCTTCCGGTTCATTGAACAGACGATAGATATCCATGCAATCCCGATCATCGATTGCAATGATCATATCGGTGTTTTTCACATTATGGATCCAAGGGACATGCTTGTCACCGATTCCTTCGATCCTGTGACCTCCGAACCCATTCCTGAGCAGAGTGGGACATTGCAAAGCTTCGCAAGCGGCTATTTTCAGATGGGGAAATAGTTCTTTCAACTTGTCTCCGGCAGCCAATGTTCCCCCGCTACCGGTTGAAGAAGCATAGCCGCGTACGTTTTCACTCTTAATACCCTGGCTTTCCAGCACATCGGCGATCGCTTGTCCCGTAACGGTGTAATGCCAAAGATAATTTTCAAATTGATCGAATTGGTTGAATATCACAATATGTTTTCCACGTTCGGCATCCAATTCATGGCACTTGTCGAAGATCTCCTTCACATTGGATTCACAGCCGGGAGTGGCGATGATCTCACCCGCGACGGTCTTGAGCCAGTTAAAGCGTTCAAGGCTCATCTCTTGAGGTAGTATCGCGATCGATTTACAGCCGAGTAGCGCGCTATTGTACGCACCTCCCCTGCAATAGTTGCCCGTGGAAGGCCATACCGCCTGCTGTTCAACGGCATCGAAGTTTCCGGTAACCAATGCAGGGGCTAGGCAAGCGTACGTTGCTCCCACCTTATGGGCACCGGTAGGAAAATATTTACCGACAAGGGCAAAGACTCTGGCTCTGATACCGGTAATTTCCCTTGGAACTTCAACAAAATTCACATCCCCGAACAATCCGTTGGCTTCGACTGGCTCGTTTTGCCAGTTGATTCTGAAGAGATTTGCTGAATCAACATCCCATAATCCTGTCTTTAATAATTTCTGTTTGATGCCTTCAGGAGTTTTCTTCGGATCAACCATTTGGGCGAATGTCGGATAAACAATATGTTTTTCCCTGCAGAGTTTCACGTTTTTTGCTCTAATCGCTTCATGTTTCGCTAGGTTGATCAGATTATGGTACATAGAAATTCCTCCCGGTTCTTCTGGACTTAACTTCTATGAGTATAACGATGTTCCGCAAAAAGTAAATATTAAAAATCATAATTTGCAGAATGATAAAAATTTAATAGTAATTTGAGGTATTCATAATTATTTACAATATCGGCTAAACGCCATGTTGTCAAAGAACGATTATTAGGTAATTATTCGAAAAGGATTTGCTTTTATTATGGTAACAGTCAATATTGTTGCAAAGTGTTGCAAAAATAATTGACTTTGAGCGATTCTCCTTTAGAATTACCATAGGATGTGACAGCGATTTTTATTGGGAAGAGGTGAGTTATGGGTGATGTGATGCGGCCTGTGCCGTTTGAAGAGTTGATCGAAAGAATTTTTTCCGAATATAAGCAAACAAAAACGATATTTGGCATACACGAAGACCAGTTCTATAAAACCAAGAAGAAAAAGAGTTCTACCATCTTCGGACAATCATGCTCGCTTCCGTTCGGCCCCGCTGCCGGACCACATACCCAATTAGCTCAAAATATCGTTGCTTCCTATGTATGCGGCGGACGGTTCATCGAGCTGAAAACTGTCCAGAAGTTGGATGAACTCGTGATAGACAAACCTTGTATCGATGCGAGAGATGAAGGATATAATGTTGAATGGTCTAGCGAATTCACCCTTGACAAAGCATTCAATGAGTATGTCAAAGCCTATATGATACTTCATCTTCTCGACTTTCTCTTTGCCAACGGCAAGTGGGAATCCCCTTCGTTCATATTCAATATGAGCGTCGGTTATGATCTGGCAGGAATAAAAACCAAAAAGATGCAGACATTCATCGATTCGATGATCGATGCCAGCAACTCTGATGTATTCAATGAAGCGCTTAACAGCCTGAAGAGCTTGTGTGCTGAAGATGAGGTGCTTTCAGGTACTCCGTTCAAACATCTTCAGAATAAGATAAGTACATTGATAAACGGGATTTCAAGCAATATTTCACCATCCGTGACCATAAGTACGATGCACGGATGTCCTCCCGAAGAGATCGAAGCGATCTGCACGTACATGATAACGGAAAAGAAACTCGATACGTTTGTGAAGCTGAATCCGACTCTTCTCGGTTATGACATGGTCAGGACGATCCTCGATGATCTGGGATATGGTTACATCCATTTGAAACGAGAATCGTTCGAACATGATTTACAGTACGAAGATGCCATCGCTATGATCGAACGACTCGTTGCTTTGGCTAAAAGGTCTTCAAGGGGCTTCGGGATAAAACTGACCAACACTCTGGGGTCGGTGAATGATCTGGGTATCTTACCCGGCCAAGAGTGTTATATGTCGGGACGGGCGTTGTTACCGTTGAGCTTGTCCCTTGCATCACTGCTCTCAAAGAAATTTGGCGGCAGACTGGCAATCTCCTATAGCGGAGGAATCAATGCTTTTACTTTGAAAGAATTATATGAAGTAGGTATCAGGCCGATAACGCTAGCGACTGATATTCTCAAACCAGGTGGTTATACACGGATGGTGCAAATGGCAACAATCATGGAAAAGGCAAAGGACACTCATGCCATTGATGTTGTGGGCATCGCATCGCTTGCTTCAGCATACAGAAGTTCGGAGGTTGTGAAAAAAGATTTCCGGGAAGAGGGACAAGCCAAAGTAGATAGGGCGTTACCCTTAACCGATTGTTATATCGCACCGTGTGTGCAGGCATGCCCGATTCATCAGGATGTGCCTGAATATGTGCAGCTTGTCGGACGTGGACAATATGCAGATGCATTGGAATTGATTTATGACAAGAACCCCCTTCCGAACATCACCGGATATATATGTGATCACCAATGCCAATATCATTGTACGCGTTTGGATTACGATGGGGCTGTGCGAATCAGGGAATTGAAACGGATAGCAGCTGAAAACGGATTCGCAGCATATGTGAAACGATGGGAACGACCCGAAACCACTACGGTAAAAGCAGCGGTGATCGGTGCCGGTCCGGCAGGATTGTCGGCAGCTTATTTTTTGGTACGCGCGGGATTCGCAACCGAAGTGTTCGAACGTGAAGCACATGCGGGCGGAGTACTCAGGAATATTCTACCTGCCTTCAGACTTCCTGATAAGGCTATTCAAGCAGATGTCGATTTCATTGCCCGACATGGAGTCAAGTTTTCATTCAATGTGAAAAAGGAAGCGATGAGTGTCGATGCGTTGAAAGCCCAAGGGTTCGATTATATCTTTTATGCTATCGGCAGCGAGGTCGATAACGATCTGGGTATCAACGGTGGGAACGCTACCGTCATACCATCGCTTGAGTTTCTTAAGAAAGCCCGAACGGGTATCGAGCTGGAATTGGGAGCTTCGGTTGTGGTCGTCGGCGGGGGCAATACGGCGATGGATGCCGCACGGGTGGCATCAAGGGCAAGCAATGTGCAACAGGTTACTGTCGTATACAGACGCAGTGAGAAGGAGATGCCTGCGGATCGGGAAGAGTACCGTAACGCAATAGCCGATGGCGTTAAGTTTAATTTTTTAGCAATCCCGGAGTATTATGATACCGAAGGGAATCTAGTATGTCGCAACACTGTGTTGGGAGATGTTGATGCTTCAGGACGGCGCAAGGCTGTTCGTACGGAAAAGACATTCCAGATGAAAGCTGATACGATCATTACTGCGATCGGCGAAAAAGTCGATAAAGAATCTTTGGCATTATTTGGAATCCCTACCGATTCCAATGGGTATCCGGTGTATGACGCGAAGACACTTAAGACTAACAGGGAAGGAGTGTTTATCATCGGAGATGCACAAAGCGGGCCTTCAACGGTGGTCCGTTGCATAGCTTCTGCACGAACAGCTGTCGAAGCAGCGATTGACATCATTCTGGGAACGCTAGAACCCCATGTCCATGATGATCACTGTGGGTGCGATGCGCATGAACAAGAGTATGAAGAGGACGAACAAGAGGATTTGGAAGCACTTGAACGTGCTGAAGACGCTTTCTTCGCTGAATTGAGGACAAAGAGGGCTACGTTGAACAGGAGCCTTAACGATGGGAGTGACGAAGCTGCGTTTGCATCGACAGAGGCTTCACGGTGTGTCGAGTGTTCCTATGTATGCAATAAATGTGTGGATGTATGCCCTAACAGGGCAAATATTGCGTTGGATATGCGGTACCGGAACGATTTGTTCGACAATCCGTTTCAAATACTGCATATCGATGCGTTCTGTAACGAATGTGGTAACTGTGCGACGTTCTGCCCGTATGACGGGAAGCCCTATCGTGACAAATGTACGATCTTCAATCTTGAAGAAGATTTCAATCAATCGGAAAATACCGGATTTTTCATGGGTGAAGATCAGCTGCTCGTCCGTTTTGAATCGAACATCGTACATTGCACGGTCGATCCTGACGGGCAGGTCCATGGGGATATTCCCGAGCAGATTTCAGCCATCATCGAGGAAGTGATCACCGTCCATCCGTATCTGTTGGGGAAAGTCGAGTATTGATAGGAGAACTGTAATGTCGATGATTGTAATTTCGAACACTCGCGTAGTTCAAACATCCTTCCCGTTCGATATCCACGATGGTGTCGATGTCGTGATCAGTGATGATAGGATCCTGGATGTTGGGAAGCACCTTGCTTCCAAATACCCTCAGGCTAAGCATTTTGATGCATCACAGATGACTGTCATACCGGGAATGGTGTGTTCTCACCACCATTATTACAGTGGTCTTTCAAGAGGGATGCTTGTCAAAGCAGGTCCTCAGAATGATTTCATCCAAGTCTTGAAAGAGTGGTGGTGGAGACTCGACAGGGCTCTGGATGAAGAAGCCTGCCTGTACAGCAGTCTCATATGTTCGATTGATGCAATCAAGGCCGGAACAACATGTTGCATCGATCATCATGCAAGTCCTTCATTCATATCCGGTTCTCTTTCGACTATCGCGCGAGGAATGCGACAGGTAGGTATCCGTGGCATGACATGCTATGAGGTAACCGATCGTAACGGCCAGTCAGACGAGATACAAGCAGGTATCGATGAGAATATCGCTTTTGCAATAGAAGTTGAGGCTGCTAAAAAAGAGCACGAACCAGTGCTTGTGGAGGCAATGATCGGAGGGCATGCCCCATTTACGATCAGCGAGGCAGGCATGGGACTTCTTGCCGATGCTTGCCGTAAAACAAACCGGGGCTTACATCTGCATGTCGCTGAAGACAGATATGATGTGACCTGGTCACATCATAAGTACGCAAAGGACATCGTTGAACGCTTAGATGATTACGGGCTTCTCGGAGACAAGACGTTGCTGGTACACGGGTTGTTCCTCAATGATAAGGAAATCGAGATTCTCAACGAACGTAACGTATATCTTGCCCATAATCCACGGAGCAATATGAACAACCATGTCGGATATTTCGATGCATTGCAAAAAGTACATAATCTCGTTCTAGGAACCGACGGATGCGGCGGAAATATGTTTGAAGAGGTGAAAATCGCATATTTTAAACACAAGGATGCCGGACTGTCTTGGTGGCCGCAGGATTTTGTTTCGGTATTGTCCCGGGGCAATGAGATCCTTTCAACCTATTTCGATGCTCCGTTCGGAAGGGTCGAACCCGGGTACAAGGCAGATTTAACGTTCTTGAAGTATGAGAATCCGACGCCATTAGTCAGTGAAAATGCCGCATCCCACATCGTATGGGGGATGTCAAGCAACTGTGTTGATTCGGTAATGGTCGATGGAAATTTTGTCATGAAAAACAGAGAGTTTGCTTTCGATATTCAAGAAATCTATGCGAAGGCATCTGAAGTTGCTGCCAAGGTGTGGAAGAAAGTGGATTCGATTGCGCCGTGAAGATAAACATAATAGTACATAGGTAAGGAGAGTATGATGAACATCCAAGATCAGATCAGGAAAAAAGCAGCTGAGTATCGTGATTATACTGCTAAAAATCTTTCAAAACTAGTAAAAGTGAAATCTTATAGCAGTAAGGAAGAGGATGTGTGCCGTTTGATAGTCGAGTTATGCAAAGAGGCTGGATTCGATGAAATCAGAATTGACGGATTGGGGAGCGTAATTGGCCGTGTGGGGTACGGGCCCAAACAATTGGCATTCGATGCCCATATCGATACGGTTGAGGTCGGAAATCTTGACAATTGGGATTTTGATCCATTCAGCGGAATGATTAAGGATGGTAAGGTTTGGGGCAGGGGATCTTCGGATCAAAAGGGCGGTGCGGCGAGTATGATTACTGCCGGAAGGATTCTTAAAGAGCTCGATTATTCAGGTGAATACTCAGTGTATTTCACTTTCACTGTGATGGAAGAAGATTGCGATGGCATGTGCTGGAAATATCTGATAGAAGAAGAGCGATTCAAACCTGATTTGGTGGTTTCTACGGAGCCGACCAGTTGCAAACTCTATCGTGGTCATCGCGGGAGAATGGAAATCAAGGTGATCCTCAAGGGTATTTCATGTCATGGTTCTGCCCCTGAACGCGGGGTGAGTGCTGCGTACAAGGCAGCGAAGGCTGCATTGGCTATCGAAAAATTGAATACTGAATTACAACCAGATGAGGATGGATTCTTAGGTAAAGGAACGATCACGGTATCTCAAATGGATGTTCGGGGGCCGAGTCAGTGCGCCGTAGCTGATTATGCCATGTTATATTGCGACCGGCGCCTTACCTGGGGTGAAGATGCTGAACTAGCAATCAATCAAGTCCGCGAATGCGTAAGCAAGGCGACCGGAGATGACCCTGCATCGATAATCGTAGAGATGCCCATGTATGAAAAAATCGGATGGACCAATAAAGATTATCACCAAGAATTGTATTTTCCGACTTGGAAGATCGATGAAGGGCATGTGTTAGTTCAAGCTGGGATCGACGCTCATCGAAAGCTGTTTGCAAAAGTACCAGTTGTTGACAAATGGACTTTTTCAACAAACTGTGTAGCTACTACCGGTCGCCATAAGATTCCAGCGATTGGGTTCGGTCCAGGAGATGAATCGCAAGCACATGCACCGAATGAAATTAACAGGATTGATGATTTGGAAATTTGTGCAGCTTTCTATACCATGCTACCGTATAGCCTGGAAGGATAAAACTAGAAAAGAGCCGGCAGATATCGTATAATCTGCTTGATGGGACAAGCGATGAACGATTACGTGATATGCTTTCTTATCCCTAAGCTGATCTATCTACGCGCCCGATGCGTTGTGAGATATGATTATCCGTTTTGTAACCAGAAAAGCAATCAATCACCACGCGACGGTAGGCCAAATACGATACCGGCTGTTAAAAGGTGGGATTACTCATGATACACTCTTCGATACTGTTGCAACACATCTATTGTCTGATGACAGATAGTGACCGCCCGACACGAACCGATGTCGATTTGCTCATCGAAGGAAACAAGGTGAAAGCCATCGGTCCTACCGGAACGATTAGACCTGTCGAACCATGTCGAATCATCGATTGTTCGCATCATGTGGTAATCCCGGGATTTGTAAATACCCATCACCATTTTTACCAGACTCTTACCCGTAACTTGCCTGCGGTCCAGGATGCTGAATTGTTCGACTGGCTTCGCTACCTATACAATATCTGGAAGCACCTCGACGAGGAAGCCGTATATGTCTCTTCAATGTTGGCAATGGCTGAATTACTCAAGACCGGATGCACCTGTACGACTGACCACCACTATCTCTATCCTTCCGGTTTCACCAGCGATTTGATGGGATGCCAGTTTGAAGCGGCTGATCGGGTAGGTATGCGATTCAGCCCCACCCGGGGTTCGATGTCCCTCAGCCAAAAGGATGGGGGATTGCCTCCCGATTCAGTTGTTCAGACAGCTGACCAGATACTTGCTGACAGTGAGCGAGTAATCCACACATACCATGATCCTGACGGTATGGCTATGCACAAGATTGTATTGGCTCCGTGCAGTCCGTTCAGTGTGACGAAAGAACTGATGAAAGAAAGTGCCGCTCTCGCGAGACGACACGGCGTTCGGTTACATACCCATTTGGCAGAAACGAGAGATGAAAATCAATTTTGCATAGAGATGTATAAAAAACGTCCGTTGGCTTTGATGGAAGAGTGCGATCTCATTGGAGAAGACGTTTTTTATGCTCATGGGATTCATTTCAATGATGATGAATTACGCCTTTTAGCTGAGAGCCAAACCCATATAGCACACTGTCCCTCGTCCAATATGCGTTTGGGTTCGGGCATTTGCAGAGTCAGTGAAATGCTGCGAATGGGAATAAACGTCGGAATCGCTGTGGATGGTTCGGCCTCAAACGACAGTTCCGACATGTTGCAGGAATTACGCACCACATTATTGCTCCAGAGAGTTCAACAGGGAGCGAATGCAATCACAGCACGCCAGGTATTCAAAATGGCGACACACAACGGTGCCAAGCTATTGAATTTTTCAAAAGTAGGGATCTTGCAAGAAGGGTGGGCCGCCGATATCGCAATTTTTGATATGAACCACATCGGTTACGCGGGTGCTCAATCAGATCCCATCGCATCATTGATTTTTTGCGGATATGACCACCAGGCGAGTTATACTATTGTAAATGGAAACATTGTCGTGGATAATAAGCGTCTTGTCGGTATCAACGAGGAGTCATTGGCATTGATCGCATGCCGTTCAAGTGACCGGTTGCTCGCCAAGGCTCGATAGGAGGATTTTCATGATATCATCTTTTACTGTAGCTACCAGCGTCGAACATGCCTTACAATTAAAGCGTGAAGCGGGTTCGCAAGGAGTGTTCCTGGCCGGTGGAACCGAGATCAATCGTCTAGGAACCCAGTTGACAGGGACAATTGCGATTTCTTTGGCAAACTTACCGATACAATCGAAAGAAAAAGGTAAGAACGCGGTTACTATTGGAACTATGGGTACCCTCCAAATGATAATCGACACCGGATTTGTTCCTGACTATATGAAAGTAGCCTGCAGGTTTTGTGCATCAAGGACACGAAGGAATATGGCAACGGTGGGAGGAAACCTAGCGTTACAACGCGATGATTCATACCTTATGCCGACTGTGGTAGCAGCCAAAGCCCGGTTGATTCTTGCCACTCTCGGTCCTGATGGATCAATTGTTGAAGAAAATATCCCGATACGGGAATATCTGGCATTCAAAGATCATTTTTCCGACAGTTTGTTGCTCGCGATAGTGTTAAATAAACCGACAAGATTCGTTTCATCAAAGCGCATTGCATTAACCGAGCAATCAATGGCTAGTGTTACCGTAGCACTGGGATCTGATCTCTCGAGCAAGGAAATTCATGATGTGCGTCTCTGCACGGCAGTAAAAGGAAGTGGAGTGTTCAGGATTCCTGAAATTGAAGAAACCATCGCCAACGGGACTTATGAACCTGTAGACGAGCCAGTTGTGTTTTCATTGCCGGCTGTGGAATTTGTCGATGACTTTACAGGTTCGGCTACGTATAAACGGTATATACTCGGTACGGCCATTGCTGATTTGTTTAGAGAATGCCGTGCAGCGCTCGGTAAAGGAGGTCAAACATGATAATCCATTGTACGGTAAACAATCGCCACATGGAAATTCCCGTCGAACCTTGGCATAGTCTGAGAACGATGCTTCACAATATCGGATGTATCGCCGTTCGTGATAGCGATGATGGAGAAGGGTTCTCAGGGAGCGACACGGTCGTCGTTAATGATGTGCCGGTATTCGCCAATCTCATGCTTGCCTGTCAGGTTGAAGGATGTGTCATCCGTACTGCTGACGATCTGTCGACAAAAGGCCGGCTCAATTATGTTCAGCAGGCAATGATCGATGCTGGGATTGTTCAGGACGGTTACAATGCACCGCAGGCAGCACTGTTGCTCACGTGGTTACTTGAACACGATGCGAACCCTACTGAAGAAGCGATCAAAGATGTGTTGTCCGGCCTGTTCGTCAGAGACACCGGATATAAAAATTATTTTTTGGCAGTCAAACTTGCACGTGAGCTTCGCGATCATGGTGCTTACAAAAGCAAGATAGCTCCGGAATTCAGAGAAAACCTTAGCATCGTAGGCAAATCAGTTTCGAAAATCGATGGTCGCCAGCTCGTAGCCGGTTGGAAATCATACGTCGAGGATCGTGTCGAACCGGGAGCGTGCTCTTTGGTTATGTTGCGTAGTCCGTATGCGCACGCATATGTCAATGAAGTCGATACCTCCGAAGCTGAAAACATGCCGGGAGTTGTCACCATCATTACCGCATTCAACTGTCCTGATGTTTTCTATATGTCCGCCGGCCAAGGAAATCCAGAACCTTCTCCATATGATCGTCGTCTGTTCAATAGGAAAGTGCGGCACGTGGGTGATCGTGTAGCTGCGATCGTAGCTGAAACAATGGAACAAGCATTGGCCGCAAGAGAGAACATCAAAGTATCATATGAGGTGCTTCCGGCGATCTTCACGGTTGAAGAAGCCATGGCCCCGAATGCGCCGATTATCCAAAATGGGCCCGCCGAATACCTTAGCGGCGCACCGGATGGATTGAAGGCATATAATATGAATACCGATGAGAGGGAAGGAAAAGTTGTCTATCCTTTCCCGTTGCATGCGGATAACCGCCATAATATTGCTGCTGGCGCTCACGGTTCGATCGGTGATGTGGCCGCAGGTTTCGCCGAAGCCGATGTGGTGATCGAACGCACCTATCAGAGTTCGCAAGTGCAATGCACTCCTTCTGAACCTCATATCGTATACACTAAAATCGATAACGATCGACTTGTCGTGCATGCCTCAACTCAAGTACCGTTCCATCTCAGAAGGATTGTGGCAAAAGTCTGTCAGATCGATGAGAATAAAGTTCGAGTCATCAAGGAACGGGTTGGTGGCGGGTATGGATCAAAACAGGATATTCTTATAGAAGATGTCGCTGCTTATGCCACATGGGTTACCAAAAGAGCGATTTTAAGCCGTAACTCACGCCAAGAAGAATTCATCGCCAATAGCACGAGACATCCGATGAGAATCACCGTGAAGATGGGTGCGAAAAAGGACGGGACGTTGACCGCTGTCTACATGGATGTTCGAGCTAATACGGGTCCTTACGGAAATCATTGTCTGACGGTTCCTATGAATGCCTGTTCAAAAACTTTGCCTTTGTTGTCGTGTCCGAATATGAAATTTGATGTTACCACCTATTACACGAACATTCCTCCGACCGGTGCATATCAAGGATACGGAGCTCCCAAAGGTAGTTATGCTTTGATGATGTGCATGAATGAGATTGCCCATGAGTTGGGTGTCGATCCGCTTGAACTTGCCTTGAAGAATAAAGTTGAACGGGGGTTCATGCTTGAGATTTTAAAAAGTCTCGGGGAAGGTCGCGAAGGAACTGTTGTACCGGTAGGCAGTTGTGGATTGGGCACGGCTTTAGTTAAGGGAGCCAACATGATCCAATGGGGGAAACACGAATCATGCGACGATTCCGATTGGAAAATCGGTAAGGGTTTTGCGATGATTCAGCAGGGGTCAGGACTACCTGGCCTTGATCATTCTACCTGTGATGTGGTTCTCAATACGGATGGGACCTTCCTTATCAGAAGCGGTGGGGCCGATATTGGAACCGGTCTCGATACCATTTCAGCAAAGTGTGTCGCAGAAGTAATGAAAGTAGATCTGGAAAAAATTTCAGTGGTTTCAGGCGATACCGACATTACTCTGTTCGATACGGGATCTTATGCTTCCAGCGGGACCTACTTCTCAGGAAATGCGACGTTGAAAGCCGCAAGGGACCTTGAGAGGAAAGTCCTCGCTGAAGCCGCGCTTCAGATGGATGAAGATTCGGCGGCTCTTGAATTACGGTATCCGGGAATCGTGTACTCACGTACCACGAAAAAAGAACTTGATTACGCGAAACTTTCACACGATGCATTGACGGGAATCGGACGGGGTCAACTTGTCGGATTCGGATCGTTTGTCACCAATAATGCTGCGATTCCGTACGGAGCACATTTCGCGCAGGTCGCAGTGAATGTGAGAACTGGAAAAGTAAAAGTACAGAAGTATTATGCCCTTCAGGATGCCGGAACACCGATCAACCCTGAATTGGCACTGTGCCAGATGTATGGCGCATCGTTGAAGTCTATCGGACATTCGCTGTATGAGCACATGATCCTCGATAAAAACGGAGAATGCACGAATGCCGATTTTACTCGTTATGGCGTGCCGATGATTTCAGAACTGCCCGATGATTTTCAAGCGATTCTCATCGACGAAGATGATGAATTCGGACCGTTCGGGGCAAAATCCATCTCTGAAATAGCTACGAATGGTGCTGCTCCCGCACTGGCCAACGCTATCCACGATGCTGTCGGAGTATGGATTCGCAGTTGGCCGTTCACACCTGAGAAAATCCTGCGAGAGTTGGGAAAGCTGTTATAGCTGTGACTGGAGTTAAGCATTGGGTGACTTGTGTGGCATCAGTATATGCAACAAGTTGCAACAAATTGCCTAGACGTATGTGAAAAGCGCATGCTATATTTTCTCATCATCGTATGCGTATTACTATGGAGGTTATATGAAAGACATTGCCACTATCAGAAAGATGATCGAACGGTTGAGTATCCTCAACACTCGAAATATGTATCTAAACGATTTTTTCCATACATGGAAGAAGACCGATGACGAAATAGCGGCAACCTTTGCAGTGGCTGATATCTTTAGGGCACTGAGGGAAAACAATATCTCTTCCAAAGTGTTTGACAGCGGACTTGGCATTTCTATCTTCAGGGATAATTCGACCAGAACTCGTTTCAGTTTTGCATCGGCATGTAACATGTTGGGTCTGGAAGTTCAGGACCTCGACGAAAAGACAAGTCAGATAGCCCATGGAGAAACGGTGAGAGAAACTTCAAACATGGTCTCCTTCATGGCTGATGTGATTGGTATTCGGGATGACATGTATATCGGAAAAGGTCACACGTACATGAAAGAAGTGGCCGCCGCTGTCCAGGAAGGGTATGATGACGGTGTCCTCGAACAGAGACCGACATTGGTGAACCTCCAGTGTGACATCGATCATCCGACTCAGTCGATGGCAGATCTGTTGCATGTTATCCATGAATTCGGCGGTGTGGAAAATTTAAAGGGAAAGAAGGTTGCCATGACATGGGCATATAGTCCTTCCTACGGCAAACCATTGTCTGTTCCTCAAGGAATTATCGGTTTATTCACTCGTTTCGGTATGGATGTCGTACTTGCTCACCCCGAAGGTTATAACGTGATGGGAGACATTGAAGACGTAGCTAAAAAGAATGCCATGCTATCCGGTGGTTCTTATGCACGTGTAAATAGTATGGCAGAAGCTTTCAAGGATGCTGATATAGTCTATCCCAAGAGCTGGGCTCCGTTCGCTGTCATGCAAGAGCGCACCGATTTGGTGGGACAGGGCAAATTCGATGATTTAAAAGATCTAGAAAAACGGTGCCTTTTAAACAATGCGAAGTTTAAAGACTGGGAATGTACCGAGGAATTGATGGCGACCACAAAAGCCGGCAAGGCATTGTATATGCACTGCTTGCCAGCTGATATCACCCAAGTAAACTGCACCCAGGGAGAATGTGCTGCAAGCGTATTTGATCGCTATCGGATTCCTTTGTACAAGGAAGCATCCTATAAACCTTATATTATCGCTGCGATGATTTTCCTTTCAAAGTTCCGTGACCCAAATAAAAAGTTGACCGAATTACTTGATGCCGGACAAAAACGAATCAAATAGGTTCATCTGAATTCTGTAGGATTTTATGAAGCCGCATGACTGATTGAGCTCATGCGGCTTTGATTTTCTACAACCAGAAACGATGCATCAAAGTCATCCGAGGAAACATGACGGTTTGGTTTACCATTCTATGAATTCCATAGGAAAAACCACTCGCACCCAGGATGATGCAAGCGATCGCTGCCAAAGCGGCGAGTACGACACCGATGATGGACAGTATCTTTCCGGCTTGGGCCATATTCGTGCGTTGGTGTTTCATTGCATTGCTAGAGACGAACAGCCCGGTGATACCGAGAATGAGCGATACGAGAACACTGGCCATGTTGCCCCTGAACAATCCCAATACTGAAAGAATGCCGAGAATAAGTGCGGACAGCGAGAGTATATCCTTGTTTCCGTCGTTAGGCTTCAATCCGGGTTCCTGGGTCTTGCGATATTGATCATCTTCAAAATGTTGTTGATTTTCCATAGAAACCTCCGTTCAATATAGTTCTTCTCACATTGAATATAAGAATTTGATTATAAAGTGACAAGTATTACTTGTCACGGTTTATCGAGTTGCTTATGTAAAACCACGTAAGACGAACAATTTCCCATCGATGTTTTTCACCATCATGTGCGTTCCATAAAGATCTTCTAACCGCTGTCGGTCCATCGCCGATGCTACAGGACCACAGAACAGTAATCGGCCATGTTTGATCATAGCGATCCGATCAGCTAGTTCACACGCTAAATTAGGATCATGAGTGGTAAATACGATAGTCAAACCTTGTGAATGGAGTTCTTTGAGTATTGAAACTACTTTGCCCGTATTACCTGGGTCGAGGCTGCTAGTCGGCTCATCAAGCAGTAACACTTTTGGTTTTTGTGCCAAAGCTCTTGCCAACAGTAACAATTGGCGTTCGCCACCGCTCAAGTCACTCACATGGCGTTCGGCCAGATTCCCGATACCGGTTCGTTCCAACGCTTCGAGGCAGATTCTCGCATCTTCAACTGTTGGAGCGGCCAATTGATGGATATATGGAGATCTCCCGAACATCGTGTAATCCAATACGGTGAATGAAAAACGTGACATTTCGTCTTGAGGGACTAGACTTGCCAATGAACCAATCGTTCGTTTCGAATACGTATTAATCGGTGTATCGAAGAGATACACTGTTCCGGAATTTGGTTGCTTCCAACGCAATAGGATATCCATCAATGTCGTTTTACCCGCACCATTCGGGCCGAGCACTGCCGTTGACGATCCTTCAGGTATGTCGAATGTGATATGGTCCAGGGCGGGAATCCTCATTTTGTCATAGGCATATGTTATTCCGTCGGTTCGATATGCATCGTTCATAGATGAACCCCCGATTTCTTCCGGGAGAGCAACAACACGAATAGCATGGCACCGATAATACTGGTAAGGACACCGAGAGGCAGTTCGCCGAAAAACAGGGTGCGTCCCAGCGTGTCACAGACTAACATGAATAAGGCTCCGAGCAGCATCGATCCGATCAGGGAAAATCTTGAATCAGAACCAAATAATCTTCGACTTACATGGGGAATGATTAACCCGATCCAACTTACGATTCCTGAAACCGCGACCACCGCTGTCGTTCCGACAGTCGCGATGAACAATAACAACGCTTTTTCTTTCGCAGGTGACAATCCGATTGAGTGAGCTGTCCTGTCATCGAGTGAGAGGACATTGATTCGCCACCTGAATGCGAGCAGCACCATCATGGACACTACGGTGATCGGTAGCACCGAAACAATGGATTTCCATGTGCTGTTATATAAACCTCCCATCATCCAGAAGGTGATGTCTTGCAGGCTTGTAGACGGATCTGCTGCCAGTTTTACTATCGAAAGTGCCGAAGAAAAGAATGCTCCGACAGCGATACCTGAAAGCACTAAACGAAGAATCCAACCTCCGAATG
>JAAYIV010000084.1 GCA_012523305.1 Spirochaetales bacterium | reverse complement strand
GTGAGGAGAATACTGACATGTGATGATGGAGCAAATCATCACACTGTGAAATTATTGCACACCTTAAAGAATTATTCAAATCCTATAGAAGGTGTTCCCCACAATCTACGGCTATATGTATTCCAGTAATCGATTCGTTGTTCAATAACAACAGGATCGCGTCAAGAATATCTTCTTCCTCCGCTAGTTTTTGTAGCGGCAATCGCTGTAGTAGCTTCTCTTTATAAGCATCATCGGATGCTGACGATGAGAGGAAGAATCCAGGTGAAATTGCATTAACACGCACCCAGGGAGCCATGGAGGCGGCAAGGATTCTTGTTTGGCCAAGCAGTGCAGATTTTGCACAACCGTATGCAACTCTCTTTTTTGAAGGATGGTCGATTGAACTGTCGATTATATTGATGATACAACCGGGGAACATCTGCCCTCCATAGTTCTTTTTATATTGATACAGTGCCTTGCTTAGCAAAAAAGGAGCGGTGTTGTGCAAAGCCTGCTGATATTCCCACTGGGGTATCGTTAGGTCCTCTATATCAATCGCTTCAAACATTGACGCGTTGTTGATAATAGCATCAAGTTTGTTATGGGTGGCAAATATCGTATCCAAAAGTCGCTGTATGTCATTGGTATTTGTAAGATCTGCCTGAATAGCTTGGGCATTGCCATGTTGCATGACAATTGAATCTGAGCCTTCCTTGTTCGTGTTATAATGGACGATAACCGTTGCGCCCTCTTGAATTAGCCTCGAGGTCATAACCTTACCAAACCGAGTAGCTCCTCCGGTTATCAAAATGACGCTTTTATTAATTTCCATACTTTCATTCTACATGTATTTCACTATTCATCAAAGAGTCGCAATGTGTGATTGTCGTTTGAAATTACCTTACGTATATTTAATGTGATGCATTATATTTTTTTAATGGATAATTATCTGGATGCATCTATAAGAGGAATTTCAATGGCAATTAAAGAAAGTGGAAACGAACAACAATCAAACAAAATGAACAACGACAAAAAACCAAAAGAAGAACCTGGTATTTATAAAGATTTAAAAGGGTTCGTCGTCGGCAAACGATTCAAGTTCTCATTCTGGTATTTCCTTTTCATCATACTTGCGATGTTTCTGATCAACATGTTTTTTTCGCAAGAATCAAATATTACTGGAATTGATTATAACGAGTTTAAAGGTTTGATAAGAAATGGGACGATTGTACGAGTTGAAATCCAACAGGAGAAGTATCTCGGATACACGGTAACCAAAGCGCAGGCAATCAATATGCTTCAAGGTAGTGGCACTCAACAACCTCCGGTCCAGGCTTTTTCCACCTACGCGTTACAGGATAATTCGTTCATTCCGTTACTCGATGAGATGAATGTGGAATATTATGCAACAGCACCTCCAAAGCCAAGCATCTTTTCCACCCTCCTCAGTTATATCCTACCGTTAATATTCTTCTTAGTGATATGGCGAATTGTCTTTTCAAAACTTGGGCAAGGCGGTTCCGGACAAGGAGTGCTTTCATTCAACCAAAACAAGGCGAAAATCGTAGCTGAAGGTGATACTGGCATCCGATTTGCTGATGTTGCCGGTGCGGATGAAAGCAAACAAGAACTGGAAGAAATTGTCGATTTTCTTAAGTTGCCCGATAAATACACGGAAATCGGTGGAAAAATTCCAAAGGGGGTGCTGTTAGTCGGCCCTCCGGGAACAGGAAAAACCTTACTCGCGAAAGCAGTAGCTGGAGAGGCAAAAGTTCCATTCTTTAAGATGAGCGGAGCAGACTTTGTCGAGATGTTCGTTGGTGTCGGAGCTGCAAGAGTACGTGACCTTTTCAGACAGGCTCGCGAGCATTCTCCCTGTATCATCTTTATCGATGAAATCGATGCAATCGGTCGAACAAGAACTGCTGCAGGTTTTGGTGGGAACGATGAACGAGAACAGACTTTGAACCAATTGCTCGTTGAAATGGATGGGTTTGATTCAAGAACCGGGGTGATTATCCTTGCCGCTACAAACCGTCCCGAGATACTTGACCAAGCACTTCTGAGGCCTGGCAGGTTTGACCGTCAGGTGTTGGTGGACAAACCAGACTTGGAAGGACGTCTTGCAATTTTGAAAATCCATACCAAGAACATCAAACTCCATAAAGATGTTGAGCTTCGGAAAATTGCGCAGTCTGCTGCAGGACTGTCTGGAGCTGATTTAGCCAATATAGCAAATGAAGCCGCTTTATTGGCAGTACGAGCAAAACGCAAACAAGTAGTCCAAGAAGACTTTGAAGAGGCAATAGAGAAATCTCTGGCTGGATTGCAGCGTAAAAGCAGAATTCTCTCCGAACAAGAGCGATGCATGGTTGCGTATCATGAAGTCGGGCATGCATTGGCTGCAAAAATGACCAAAGGAGCTCCACCGGTATCGAAGATTTCAATCATTCCTCGTGGTATTAATGCCCTTGGTTATACATTGCAATATCCTACTGAAGACCGATTCCTCATGAATGAAAGCGAACTCATAGGGAATATAGACATGATGCTTGGTGGACGTGCTGCTGAAGAAATCATATGTGGTGAGATATCGACTGGAGCGGGAAATGATATTGCTCGGGCAAGTGATCTTGTAAGACGTATGATAACGGAATTTGGAATGAGCGAACGCTTCAGGAATATCACTCTTCCCTCAACTACTAGTCAAGGTTTTGGTGGTACACGTGAATATTCTGAATCCACACAGGAATACATCGATAATGAAACAGCCAAGATTGTTAACAACCGTTACCAATTGGTAATGAAGCGCTTACAGGACAATAAGGAAACGCTCGAAAAGATTGCCCAAAAGCTTCTTGAGAAAGAAGTTTTGAATGGCGATGAGTTTGAAAGCCTTGCACAAAACCTTGTCATTGCGTAATCTATCAGCCTATGATTCGAAAACCTATTGAAGACACCTTTTTAAAAAACCATTTAGAACACCTCCCGTATGATTGTAGGGAGGTATTCTTATTACACGATGGAGCGGTCAGAGCTGTTGCTGTCCAAGGCACTACCATGATCAATCAGATGCGGGCCAACTTTTCTCTTGGAATTCTTGAGACCCTCGCTTTGGGACATGGATACCTAGCGGGAGCATTGCTCGCTTCGACTGTGAAAGGCAATGACCGGATACAGCTTTCAATCGAATGCGGTGGTCCGATCAAAGGAATATACATCGAAGCGTGGGCCGTCGGTGCTGTTCGCGGTTACTTGAAGCAAGTACCGATTCCAATCGACAAACCGCTTGAGAGTTTTGATCTGTCCCCGTTTTTTGGTCCGGGGTTCTTAACAGTGACGAAATTGCTTGAAGGAAAGAAACAACCGTTCAGTGGTCAGATAATGTTGCAACATGGAAGGATTGCCAAAGATTTGGCTGAATACTTCATGATTTCAGAACAAACGCCGACTGTAGTCTCATTGAGTATCCAATTTGATAAGGAAGGCCGGGTTATTGGTGCTGGAAGTCTTTTCTTGCAAAAGTTGCCCGGAGCTCACGATTCAAAACTTGCATCTTTAGAGGAAATATGTGAAACAATGCCGTCTATGGGCAAATACCTCGCTACAGGAAAAAGTGCAAAGGAGTTTGTTGAAGAAATTTTTTCTTCAGCTTCTCCTCAATATTTAGGAAAAGAACAAATGGGATTCTCATGTCCGTGTGACAGTCAGCGATTCGCTGGATTTTTGTCAGCACTTCCCAAGAATGAAAAGGATGAGATTCTTAGTGATGGACCATTCCCTCTTAATCTGTCTTGTTTGAACTGCGGAACTGAGTACAGTTTTTCTAAAGACGAACTACAGTCGATATTATCATGATACCCATTCGACAGGAGACCATATGATTTTCTTCGCGGCAGCAGCTGCAAACCAAAACGATTTAGTCGCTCAAGAAGCACAAAAGGCTGGAGCAGCTGATATCAAGCTCATCAACGGTGGAATCGAATTCGAAGGAGATCTTGCCTGCGGCTATCGTTTTTGCCTTTATTCAAGAATAGCAACGCGGGTGATGATCGCCCTCGCCCACGACGATGAAGTATATGACGGGGATGATTTGTATGATTCGTCTGTTCAGATCCCTTGGGAAACGT
Source organism: Spirochaetales bacterium (assembly GCA_012523305.1). GTDB lineage: Bacteria > Spirochaetota > Spirochaetia > Sphaerochaetales > Sphaerochaetaceae > JAAYDK01. The sequence goes on along the minus strand of JAAYIV010000084.1, from coordinate 1,421 downwards.
GGCTCACACCTGAAAAAACCTTCTCGGTTACCATCACGGCAATGCATTGCCAGTGGCTGCGTAACAGCACATTCGGAGCGATAAGACTAAAAGACGCGGTGGTGGATAGAATCCGCGAGCGATTTGAGGATAATCGTCCGACTGTCGATTTTGACAATCCCGATGTTGTGTTCCACCTCCACGTGGAAGGTGAACGGGTCATCTGGTATTTGGATTTCTCAGGACGCTCACTCCATAAGAGAGGCTACAGGACTCAAGAAACTTCCGCTGTCCTCAAAGAGAATCTTGCAGCCGCCATGTTGATGCGTAGCGAGTGGTATAAAAGTGTGCTGGATGGAACGCCCCAACTCTTGCTCGATCCATTCTGCGGCAGTGGCACATTGTGTATTGAAGCTGCCTTGATCGCGAGTGAAACAGCACCCGGACTCATTGACCCAAATCGATTTGCATTCTTAAAACTGGAAATGCATGATGCGCAGTTATGGGATCAAATCCTTGATGAAGCGTATACCATTCAAGAATCCAATACGGGAAAAGACATCCGGATCATAGGTTGGGACATCGAGAGAAAGGCTGTTGCAATCTCAAGAGAAAATGCAAAGAATGCCCATGTAGCCCAATACATCGAATTCGAACAGAAAGATTTCACCGCCATCACCACCGATGATATTCCCGAAGGCCCCGCAAGTGTCGTCACCGATCCTCCGTATGGATTAAGGATGGAAAGCACCTTTGGCATACAAGAGCTTTACATAAACATGGGTCACACATTCAACACACTGTTCCCTGGATGGGATATTGCGATTCTCTGTGGTGATAAGGAGCTGCTTTCATTCGTCGACATGAAGCCTGACAGGACCAACGCTCTGTTCAATGGCCCACTTGAATGCCAATTAGCCCATTATCATGTATTCACCGTGGAACAACGCCAACAGATGATGGAAAAGGGAATTGAAAAGAAACGCGAACGGCTTTCCCAACCGTTATCTCCAGGTGCCCAAATGGCCTTCAATCGTTTGAAGAAAAATATGGACAAGCTTGTGCCAATCATGGAACAGCGGGGAATAACATCCTACCGACTCTATGATGCCGACATGCCTGAGTATTCTGCCGCAATTGACTTTTATGAAGGTAAATGGGTGCATCTCCAAGAGTATGCACCTCCTGCCACCATTGATCCCGAAGCAGCAGAAACCAGGTTGGACGAACTGATTGATGCTACCGAACGTGCATTGGAAATCGATCGGGAGCTCATCTATGTGAAGCAACGGCGTGAACAGAAAGATAATGATCAATACACAAAATTAGCATCCAAAGGGCAGCTGAGGATTATCAGGGAACACAATCTCATGTTCTTCGTGAATTTCACCGACTATCTTGATACCGGAATATTCTTGGATCATCGCCCAGTTCGCAAAATG
>JAAYIV010000083.1 GCA_012523305.1 Spirochaetales bacterium | reverse complement strand
TATAACATAACAAAAGTATGGAACAAATCATATTAAGACGATGCGATGTGAGCGATGTCGAAGTTCTCAGGAAACTAAGCGAGATAACCTTCAGGGAAACATTCGGAGCTGACAACACTCCTGCTGATATGGAGTGCTATGTAAAAGAACATTTCAGCGTTTCACGAATGAAGGAAGAACTTGGTAATTTTCATTCATTATTCTTTCTCGCCGTTCATGACGGAAAAGCCGTTGCCTACATGAAACTCAACTTTTCCGAGGCACAAACCGAACCTGATTATCCAAATTCCCTGGAACTTCAACGAATCTATGTCTTACATGATTTTAAACATAATAATATCGGCCGACTACTCATGGAAAAAGCAATCGAAGTGTGCAGACGAGAACAGCTGGGCTATCTATGGCTTGGAGTATGGGAACACAATGCTGCTGCCATTCGATTCTATGAAAAACAGGGGTTCAAGATGTGCCGTACGCATCAATTCACCCTCGGTACCGATGTTCAAACCGATTACATCATGAAATGTTTTGTGTAATTGTTTTCATATGTGATGCAAGCATCGGACATTCACTGCCTATAAGTACCGGCTTTACTTTGAGCAGCTACTGCCAGAGAATCCTCTCTTCTTTTCAAGTAATGTTCGATTGTGTGTATTTTAATTATGGGAAAAAGGTGAAAAGCACCATCAATAACGATGATGTGCTGAACAATGGTAACACGCAGTTTACCACGTCCTATCTAAGGGATCGAAGGAAACGGCATACCTCGCCCTGAATAATCAAAACACCACATACGGAAAGCATATGTCGATATACCGTCTTATCGGGTATGTCTTCTGGAAAGTCTTTTGGAGAATTTTGATTATCTTATCTTCAAAGATGTCATATATCCGGACTATCTCGACATCATATCATGCAGGCCGCCACCATTTTCAACGTTGATGAATCCCATCTGTTGAAGAATGCGCACGGCATAACTTGAACGAGCACCGGAAGCACAGTACACGATTATCTTATGTTCTTTGTCTTCAACCGACTGAGCCCATTGTTCAAGTCCGTCTAGTCCTACGTTGATAGCTCCGGGGCAAGCTCCCATTTCAAATTCCATCGGAGTGCGCACATCCAAGATGATTGGCCCGTTCGTGTCGATGTCGCATGCTTTTCCTTCATCACCTGAAGGTGCTTTCATTAAGTTCCCCGCTTCCAGATCTTCGATCGATTTGTGTTCGATTGGAAATAGGCCGACATTCACATGCTTATGTCCTATAGCCCGTGCGAAACGCTCAAGACTGATATACCCGCCACTAAGGTTGAATACCTGTTCGAAGCCTGAACCTTTAAGCATTCTGAGCACCACATGTCCTTTTTGGCCATCATCACTCATCAGAAGAATCGGGTGGCCGTCAGGAATGCGATCCAGATTATCCCTGAGAATATTCTGGCTCAGGTTGTTCGTGCCTTTCAGGTTGGCTTTCCGATAACTTATCGGATCACGCAAATCAATTACGATCGGTTGCTTCTCAATCACAAACTGTTCAAAATCCTCGGCCAAGACGGACGGACTGAACCCTGTGTGATGATTAATCGCGGTAAAGGCTGCCATATTCACGGGTCCGTTAGGAGAGTTGAACGGCGGAGCATATGCAAGATCGAGCTCAGCAAGATCATCTATCGTAAGACCTCCCGCGATAGCGGTTGCTATCACATCGATACGTTTATCAATGCCCACACGACCCGCGACTTGGGCTCCAAGCACTTTCTTATTTGTCTTGTCCCACACCAACATCAAACTCACTTTTTCCGACCCTTTGTAATAAGATGTATGACTTGCTTTATGGACAACGACTGCATCGGCATCAAAACCAGATTCTTTGGCAGATTTCAAGCTCATCCCGGTGGAACCCGCAACAGCTCCGAAAATTTTCACGATCGAAGTTCCCGAGACTCCTTTATACTTCACGGAACCGCCAAGAGCGTTTTCACCTGCGATTCTGCCCTGCCGGTTGGCAGGTCCCGCAAGCGGCATCCGGACATGTTTTCCATGAATATTGTGATTAATCTCAACCATGTCCCCAGCAGCAAATATTGCCGGATCGTTTGTTTGCAGCATTTCGTTTACGTCCAACCCTCCAGATGAACCTATTGCCAAGCCAGAAGTTTTCGCCAACTGCAACGTGGGTCTGACGCCTACTGAGAGCAATACGAAATCCGCGTCCACTTTGGTCCCGTCATCCAACACAACCCGATCATGTTCGATAGACTTCAATGACTTTCCTAGTTTGAGTATCACACCATAATCAAGCAATTCCTTGGTGATGAATCCGGCAAATTCCCCTTCCAGATTAGGCATCACCTGCCGTGCCATCTCGACAAGGGTAACCGACATACCCCGTTTGACCAAGGCCTCGACCATTTCAAGGCCAATGAATCCTCCACCGACAACCACAGCCCTCTTAGGATCATTGGCATCGATGAATCGATCGATGGCATCCATGTCTTCGAGTGTCCACAATTGAAACACATGGCTTTTATCTACTCCGGGAAGGGGAGGAACCACAGGTTTTCCCCCCTGAGCCAAAATAAGGGCATCGTAGGAGAAAAGAGTTACTTCACCGGTCTGAGTGTTGCGTGCTTTCACCTTTTTATTCGTTCGATCCAACTCAAACGCTTCGGTATGCGTATGAACATTGACTCGGTACTGGTCATAGAAGGTTTCCGGGCTTGCCAGGATCAATGATGATCGGTACTCGATATCTCCACCAAGGTAATAAGGAAGGCCACAGTTAGCAAAAGAAACGTCCGCCCCGGATTCCAACAGTGTGATTTTTATATCGTTATCCAAGCGCCTGGCCCTGGCTGCCGCCGTAGCACCCGCTGCCACTCCACCGATAATCAATAGATCTTTCATCATATTCTCCCGCGCAATGTACGACCGGATCTGCATACACCATCCAACAACCGTTATATTGCAACTTTTTTCTTAAAGTATTTCCGATCTGAATACATCAGTCTTTCTGTATGGTAAAAATTACATTAAAATTGTGTGTTCTAGCTGTGATAAAGTTACATTTCCCCTTCATTGTCTTTCGTGATGAAGAACTGGGGAACGTATAGGATTGATGATTATGCGATTTTGTGTGGATGGTACGGTCTATATATGTGAAGCATCGTGCGCAAGGACAAGAGAGTCTTCAATTCATCGGCAATCTAGCCAACAATTCATTCATCCATGCCGCAGCGCTTTCCAGTTCTCCGGATTTCAGAGGGCCTTCTTTGCCGTTTACATAGAACCATTTCGGTTCAGCGAGCTGCGTACCGCCTCTCTTCAATAGCAATTTATCAATCGGTTCAGCAGCATAGCCAAATAAGGCCACCATCATATTAAGGAATTTGGAATTCACATCTTTCAATGAAACACGAGTATCAAAGGCAACGGTGTGAATCCCTTGTGCGAGAGCATCCGAAGGAAGTCTTTTCAGTAAATCGCTAATTGCCGGAGTTGGACGAAAAGCCCGTGTCGGAGATCCAACAACCAATACATCAAGATTTTTAAGCATATCCATAGTAAACGCATCGAATTTAATTGCACTTACCCTGTGACCTTCCGGAACCGAATTTTTCATTGCCTCGGCAACCTTAGCAGTGTTTCCGAATACTGAATCGTAGAGAATCAATATATTCATAGTTCACCTCTACCGATAATAATATCACACCTACATTTATACGCATATACCATGCGAAACAACTCAAGAGATACATAATGCTAAGTGCTCATATCCCTAGTAATAATTGTAGACCATGCAACATCACGTTTTGAGAAATTCTATAAAGTGTAAATCAGGGAAGACTTTCGCCAAGAAAACAATTTATCGCACAAATTTGAAACTGCTGCCCCATTGTCCGTAAGAAGTCGTCTCAACACCGTTTCTCATCGATCCTTCATAAGAAGATTGCCCTTCGACAATTTCGATGGTCACCGTACCGCCCGTAGCAAAACTTATCAATCCGGCGTGTACCGCTGCAGTCCCGATACTTGAGTCACTCGTATAGAGATCTGTTCCCC
>JAAYIV010000082.1 GCA_012523305.1 Spirochaetales bacterium | reverse complement strand
TTACGCCAAAGGGGACTCGAACCCATGACCTACGGCTTAGAAGGCCGTTGCTCTATCCAGCTGAGCTATTGGCGCACTCTTTAGATCGGGGCGAGAGGACTTGAACCTCCGATTTCTTGCTCCCAAAGCAAGCGCCTTAGCCGCTAGGCAACGCCCCGATTTACGTTCGGGTGGAGTATACTTGCTTTACACGAACCTCGTCAAGGCGTAATAATATATTATTAGGAGACAATCGAATGGGTACAGACATAGCGACACGTACTTTGGAAATGTTCAAGATACTCGATGAACATAGCCCTCAATCTATTGATTTTTTAGAATGGGCTAATCCATTCGAACTGCTTATTTCAGCAGTTCTATCCGCACAAACAACAGATAAGCAAGTTAATCTGGTGGTTCCGCAGTTGTTCAAGCGCTTTCCGGATGCCCAAAGTCTAGCCAATGCGAACATGGCAGATGTGATGGAAATCATTCACAGCACAGGGTTCTACAGGGTAAAAGCTGCCAACATCATAGAATTATCACGCCAACTGGTTATGCATTTTAATGGGCAAGTACCGACGGCCATGGAATCATTGGTTACTTTACCAGGAGTTGGCCGCAAGTGCGCGAATGTAGTCCTGGGTCGCTTAGGCAATGCTCCTGCAATCATCGTGGACACTCATTTTGGCAGAGTCGTCCGTCGAGTCGGTTTGACTACCGTTAAAAATCCAACGATGGTGGAGCGCCAAATCGGGTCATTGCTGCCGTCGGAACTCCACTATCGGTTTTCGATGATCGTCAATCTACACGGCCGAACGACGTGCCAAGCACGCAAAGCGTTTTGCGATGCCTGTTCGATTTGCCATCTCTGTGAAAGCTGTTCACTTGAATGAAGTTCAGTGATCGCACATATTATCCTGTCGATCCAACGTACCGGCCATATACTGTTCGACTACTTCGGTCGCATCTATGGCGGGAGCTCCCACTATTACGGTGATACCACGTTGTGAAAATAATTGCTGTGCGTGCATTCCCATCCCACCGGCAATAACAACATCGACTCCTTTTTCACTGAGGAGTTTTGGAAGTAATCCGGGTTCATGGGGAGGAGCTTGTAATAAGCTAGAATTCTGAATCTTGGATTGCTCGATATCCACTTCAAAAATCGTGAAAGCCTGACAATGCCCGAAATGGGGGTCTAATACCCCGTTCGAGGTTGGTACTGCAATTTTCATCATAATGTTTTCATCTCCTTTCACTAGAGGCCAAAGCCAATGAAATCTGTTCATAACCGCGAGCTGCCGCCGATTGTGGGGCACGCTGTACTATCGGGATTCCAGAGTCCGTAGCTATTCCCACAGAAGCTTCGATGGGAATAGAACCCAAGAACTTCAAACCATAGGCACTTGCCAGTCTAGCTCCTCCCCCTACGCGGAATATCGGGGTATTCCTGTGGCAATGCGGACACTCGAATCCGCTCATATTCTCGACAATTCCCAAGATTGGCAGCCCCAATTGTTTACTGAAATTAATTGAACGGGCTACATCGACAGTCGCGACGTCCTGCGGTGTGGTGACTAAAATCGCCTCTGCCTTGTGTTTCAATTGTTGGACCACCGACAATGGCTCATCACCGGTACCCGGAGGACAATCTACCACTAAGAAGTCAATCGGCCCCCAATTCACATCGTTGAGAAATTGGCCTATCAATTGATGCTTCAGAGGTCCGCGCCAGATGACAGGATCATCATCTTTGTTGAGTAAGAATCCAAGACTCATTACTTTCAAGTTAAACAAATCGCCTAATACGACCGGCTCCATCTTGCCCTCTTCGGTTGAAAAGACTTGGATATGATGGAGACCCAGCATCGTAGGGATACTCGGTCCATGAATATCGACATCGACCAGTCCAACTGAAAAACCTATCGAAGCTAGAGATGTGGCAATATTTACCGCCACGGTACTTTTCCCCACCCCTCCTTTTCCACTCATGACCATCAGTGTGCGGATTTCGCCCTTTTTGACGTTCGCTTTTGCCAAGTCTTTGAGTCTTTCAAGCTGCTCTCTGGCAGGTTCGTTTTTTCGCTGCCAATCATCAATCGCGGCAGCCAGACAAGAAATTGCCAATTCGATACAATGGATCGAAGACTCGGGGAATTCATCGACCACTGACAGCACATCCTCCACTTGAATCGACTTCGCTGTTTCGACATCGATGGTCGTGACCATATCGGCCAACGCACACACTGCTTGCACCGAATGTTCACAACCATCGCTGATTGCCGAAGCCTCTTCGATAATGTTTTTCTCAACTCTCAACCAGAACTCAACCGTATCAAAGCAAGGTCCCGTAAGGCGAGCATTTGCATTTGCATCCTTCAAAGATCCAAAGCGTAGAGGCACTTTCTTCGATGCGTACCCCTCTGTTACATCATGTTCCATATTGACTCCCATATATGTTCGATTTGCTTGATCGTTTTTTTACCGACTAATTCAATCGGGCTCAAACCCAATACCTGGGCCTTGACGATTTGTTCGTCGTAATCGACCGATCCCGCATAAGAGACCCCAGCCTCCGAGAAAAGATTTTTGATGTCATTGGACAATTCAAGATCGATATCAGCTTTGTTGATGCACCCTACCAGCGGAATGCCGAACGAACGGGCTAATCGAATGACCCGTTCGACATCATGGATGGCACTCAAACTGGGTTCAGTAACCAGCACCACCATATCGGTATTGGTCATGGATGCTATGACCGGACATCCTATACCGGGTGGTCCATCCGAAATAATGATGTCTTTCCCTAGTGTATCAGATAAATTAGAGGCCTCCTTGCGCACGAGTGTCACTAATTTCCCTGAATTCTCCGCACCCGGATGCAGGTGTGCATGCACCATTGGACCCGCTTTGGTCGAACTGACCATCCACCGACCGCATTCGCTTTCAGGAAAATCAATTGCTGCCGATGGACACACCTTGAGGCACAGAGCACACCCTTCGCAACGAATCGGATCCACTCGGTATATCCTGCCATCGCGATCTATCGCATCATAGGAACAATAGCGAACACAACGAGCGCATCCTGTACACAATGCGGCATCGATTACTGCAACATGTCCGCTTACAAACGGATAATCTTCTTCGGTCTTTGCATCGAGCAGCAGATGAAGATTGGCTGCATCCACATCGCAGTCGGCAATGACGGGATTGTCTGCGAGCATGGCAAATGATGCACTCAGACTTGTTTTTCCCGTCCCGCCTTTTCCACTGAGAATAACGATTTCCTTAGCCATGTGATGTTCCCTTCGTGCCGACCAATCGCTCAATGTTATCCCAAATCGAGGAAAATATGGCTCGGTATTGTTCTAATTGCTCAACGATGATCTTTCCGCGTGCATAGGTTTTCGCTATCATCAAGTCATAGCCAATCCTTCCCATGATGGGAATATGTTCTTGATTACAATACGAGTCGACTTGATCGTCACCTATGCCATCCTTGTTAATCACGACACCAAACGGCATGCCCATCGTTCGGATCGTATCGACGGCAAGTTGCAAATCGTGCAGTCCGAAGGGAGTCGGTTCAGTAACCAGAAGCGCCGCATCACATCCAAGCACTGTCCAAACCATCGGGCACGATGTGCCGGGGGGACTGTCGAGTATTACCGTTTCATGTGAGTAAAGAGCCTCTTTCTTCAATTCCCTGATTAGAGGAACCGGCATTGAGATTCCCACATCCATTTGTCCTTGGATTAGATTCACAGAAGAACCTGCCCATCCGGTTATGGTCCCAATAGGTTTGTCAATCCAGCTTATGGCCCCGGGTGGGCACACATAGGCACATGCACCGCACGCATGGCACAGTTCATCGAATATCATGACCCTATCAGCAAGCATCGCCAATGCGTTGAACTGACATGCGTTCACACAAGCCTTGCATGAAATACACACCGAGTTGTCGATCCGGGGTATCTTTATAGACACCCGGCGCGTGTGACTTTGACTAAGTTCATCAAAGAACACGCGGTCATTGGGTTCTTCCACGTCACAGTCAAGCAACAATGTTTCTTTTGAATTGGTAACGGCAAGGTTAACAGAGACAAGTGTTTTGCCTGTCCCTCCCTTGCCAGATGCTATGGCTATTTTCATTTTCAAGACACACCATCATTGTTTCAGCAATGCACCTTCCTGGAATAACTCTAGAGCTTTCTTACAGGTCGGTGCCTCACATGTATATACGGCAATACCGGCGGACTTTAATGCCTGGGTCGCCTTAGGACCGGTATGTCCTGTCACCACCACATTCACTTTTTCAGACGAAAGCCTTGAGGCGGTAGCGATTCCTGCTCCGTGTTCAGCGTTTGTATTTTCATGATTATCAATTATTGCATAGGTATCTTGTTCTGTATCATACACCAGAAAATATGGGCACCTGCCAAACCTTGAATCAAAGGGGCTGTCCAAAGACAGCCCGTTGCAAGAAAAAGCTACGAGCATTATTTATCCCCTTTTTGTTGTTCAGCTATGATCTCGCGCAGACGCTTGACCTCTTGTTCCAGCTCATCTGCCCGACGCACCAACACTTCTGTTTGTTCAGTTTCTGCATATCCGTATGCTGCCGGGTATCCAAAGCCGTAGCCAAATCCACGATTGAAACCTCGTCCAAATCCTCTTCCAAGATGCATGCGATTCCCAAATCCCCCAGCCATATAACCCGGGTGGGGATATCCTGCACAATAACCCAAGCCCCGTCCGGTCATGGGACCAAGACCTCTGTTTCCAGTTCCGTCTCCTCTTGGCATAATGTTACCTCCTACCAATTAAGTTTCTCATTCAAAGCGCCCAGCACCCCTGCCCCGCCGACGCATGCACCGTCTTCGCGGACATGCACATCCAGGCATGGAGTACTCGGAATGCAACAGCGTTTTCGTGCTCCACGCGTGCATCACAGCAGTAATGTCCCCTGCAACATATGCATGCAATTCAAGTCCTCCGGATACAACTTGTGCTTCACACTGTTTACTGATAGCTCCGCAAACGAGAGCTCGCACTCCTATTGATGTCAGTACGTTCACCTTTTGGGTACATGAATCGACAGGGATATTGATTGTCTCCAACGGTTCCACAGGAGCTCCGAATCCATTCGTCTCAGCTATCAAACATGATCCAGCCGAATCGAACAACACCGCTATTCTGTCTCGCCATACTGCAAACGCTACTTTCATGCAACTTAATTAGCAATTTCCATGCCACAGATATTGTTTTTAACATAATTATATTATATTTCGTTAAAATATAGGAATTTAATTTTTATTAGATTGTATGAGATACATCACTACTTGTCGCAAATATGTCGCATTTTTGCACTTTCGTTGCGCAAATATGAGACTGAATGTCGCAAATATGCGACATTCAGGGCAGTGTGATATGGTATCGTTTCAATTGTCTGTACAGTGTAGCTCGGTGCATGCCAAGTTCATTGGCACTAGTAGCAATGTGATAATCATTACGCTCAAGCACTTCGAGCAACACATCCCGTTGTGCTGTAAAGGTGGGACTATGGCTGGCCCGGGAAGGTTCAAGGTTCCTCTGTGCTGACAGGCCAGTATCCTGTGCTATTTCCTTGGGAATATCTGAAAGGGTAATAGAAGTGCCCCTGCAGAGCACCACTGCCCGCTCTATGGCATTTTCAAGTTCCCTGATGTTACCTGGCCAGTCATATGCATAGAATGCTTCGAAGACTGCAGAATCGATAGAGCTAATTCTTCTATTTTCGAGCACGTTGAACTGATCGAGAAACTCCTGTGCCAACAATGGCAGGTCTTCCAATCGTTCACGTAACGGCGGGATGTGCAGTTCAATGACATGGATACGGTAATACAGATCTTGCCTGAATGTTCCGATGGATACCATCTGTTCAAGATTCCTGTGGGTTGCGCACAATATCCGTGCGTTTGATTTCAAGCTTTTCGTAGCCCCGAGCGGTTCGTACTCCTGTTCCTGAAGCACCCTGAGTAATTTTACCTGCATCGCCAAAGAGATATCGGCGATCTCGTCAAGAAAGAGCGTACCGTTCTGGGCAAGGGCAAAGCGTCCTGCTTTGTCTTTATCCGCCCCGGTGAACGCTCCCTTGCGATACCCGAACAATTCCGATTCCAGCAATGCTTCGGGCAGAGCGGCACAGTTCACGGCAACGAACGGACCGTTTTTCCGCGGACTTTCCTGGTGAATAGTCCGTGCCAGCACCTCTTTTCCCGTTCCGGTTTCTCCGGTGATCAGAATCGTCCCTGAACTTTTGGAGATCGCGGGCAACATATCGATCACCGAGCGCATCGCCGGACTGTTTGAACCGATCGCACCGAATCGGGTACGGGCCCGTAATTTCTTCAGTTGCTCTATCTCTGACAGGTCCCTGAATGTTTCCGCACCTCCGATCACATTGCCATTGCTATCCTTGAGCAACGCTGTCGATACGCTGACAGGCACTTTATTTCCTTTAAGATCGACTATGAAACCACCTTGGTCGATGACGGCCTTTCCAGTCTCGAATGTCTTTGCCAAAGGGCACTGGCGTTCACACATGCTGGACTTGAACACCTCACTGCAGAATAAACCGATCGCTTGTTCGCGCGGTATTCCGGTAATCTGTTCGGCAGCCCGATTGAATGAGGTGATTCGCCAATCATGGTCTACGGTGAAGACTCCGTCACTGATGCTTTCGAGAATTGCTTCGGTACTGATACTATCCATGGCTTTCCTAGTTGCTTCTTATTATACCTGCGTAAAGTAAGCGGGAAAAGCCTCCTTAAGAATATTTTGATCACAGACCACCCTGTCGATATGGCGACGCATCGTGAGTTGGGCATTTCGACAATCTTTTTCACGCAATGCGTTTAGAATTGTCTTATGGTCATGATAGAGTTCGGTTGCGTTGAACATCTGCAACCGGAGCATCCGTTCCCTTGAAAAATGGGGGACATAGATCGACAGGACTTCATATACGGTGTCAAGCGAAGCGGCATTGAATAATATTTGGTGAAATTCGTTATCGAACGTAAAAAATTTCAGCAGGTCGTTCTCTTCGATGCATCGTGCTTGTCTTTCAAGATTCTCTTCCAACTCTTCAAAGTATTCACTATCCATCTGCCTGCAGGCTTGTTCCAGTATGGCGACTTCGACGGTAGCCCTGACAAACCTGCCCTGTTCCACGATACGGGCATCCATCAAAGAAACCTTCGTAGATTTTTGCGGATAGATATCGACAAGATGTTCTCTCGAGAGTTCGAGCAAGGCTTCTCTGACCGGAGTCCTACTCAGATCCAATTCCTTTGCGATTTCTTTCTCAGAAATCGCTTCCCCGGGGAGCATGTCGAGCCGCATGATGTTGCGTTTTAAGACTCGCAACGCGAATTCTTTGGCACTTTCATGATCCATTTTCTCTTCGTACACAACAAACGGCATGACGTATAGCCTCCAATTCCATGCTAATAGACAGCGGGTTTCCACTGATAATGGGTGGTTTACACGTATACTATACAAATTTATCGATATATTAGCAACTATATCAGGGCAATTCCATGTTAAACATCATAAAGGCTCTATACATTTTTGCTTCCGGTGGGTAACAAACTAGGTACAAATGTGAAAAAAGTATTAATTTACAGCAAATTGGATCGATTCGCTTGAGCAGGCCTTTGCACTTTGGTACACTTTAGCCATGCTGGATGGACCTGTTATACTGGTAGTCGAAGATGAACCTGATATCCAAGAACTGATCTGTTATCACCTTGAAAGAGAACATTTTGCCACAGTCAAAGCTTCTACCGGTGACGAAGCCTTGCATATCATAAAAACATCGAATCCCTCGCTGGTATTGCTCGATCTGATGCTGCCGGGAATATCAGGTATCGAGGTATTGAAAACAATCAGGTATGTATTACAGCTGGCAACATTGCCGGTCATCATCGTCTCGGCAAGGACCGATGAAAGTGATATCATCACCGGTTTGGAACTGGGCGCGGACAATTATCTGCCCAAACCGTTCAATCCCAAGATTTTAGTCGCAAATGTAAAAGCTTTGCTTCGGAGGGCCGCTGCAAGCGGGCAGACTGATATTGCCGATGTATCACAGATAGTAAGCGGACACTTACGGCTGGATGTGGTGCGCCATGAAGCTTTCTGGAATGATGACCCGGTGCTATTGACAGCGACCGAATTCGCTATCATGGAACTATTTGCTAAAAATGTCGGCAGGGTCTTCACGAGAAATCAATTGATTTCGGCTTTGCGCGGGGAATCATATCCGGTCACGGAACGCTCTGTCGATGTCCAGATAGCCAGTCTGCGCAGGAAATTGAACGATGGCCAGAATTCGATCAAAACCGTGTGGGGAATCGGTTATTCGTTTCAGGATACGCAATGATCGGAAAAACAATTCGCTCCAGGATGACAATCCTCGTGGCCATGCTCTTGATCCTTGCGATTGTCGGGTCAGCGATCATCGCTACCATCGCATTTAACCGTACGATCAAAAAAAGCACGTATGACCGACTGAAATTACAGGCCGGGCTTCTGGCACGTATCATCAATGTCCAAGGTTCTGACATCGATTACGAATGGTTGCAATTATTTTCAGAACAGACAAATGTTCGCCTTACACTGATCGAAAAAGACGGATCGGTCATCTTTGATTCGCATTATGACGAGACCAACATGGATAACCATGGCCTACGCCAGGAAGTGGTACTTGCAAGGCAATATGGTGAAGCCACGATAGAGCGTAAAAGCGCAACGCAAAACCTGCCCGTGCTGTACTATGCCCAATCGCTTGTCGATAACGGTACGGTTGAAGTGTTGCGCTTATCGTGTTTATTGGAGGAATTGCACGATTATAACAAAACGTACGGTACACTCATCATTGTTGGTGTTGGAATACTGTTATCGATCGGTTCGGCAGCCACAGTGTTGAGTATCAACTATCTCACAAAACCATTGCACAGGATTTCATCAACAGCCAAAGAACATGCGAAAGGCAACCTCGATGCCAGGGTCTATGTCGAATATCCACAGGAATTATTTGAACTGGCAACAACCATCAATTCCATGGCAATCGAGCTGAACGACAAGATCAGTGAAATCCAACGTGAAAGACAGCAATATTCAGAGATTCTCGACTCAATGACTGAAGGGATTCTCTATGTTGATGTGAATTTGATCATAATCGAAGCCAACAAGGCCGCATTCGATTTGTTGGTCGGCCCAAACGAATCGAAGGAGAACCTCAACGGAATGCGTCTTGTACAGATAGCGGGTGCGACTGAGATCTTGAAGCTATGCAATAAGACGATAATTGAACGCAGTACCCGGGAGTTGGAGATAGATCATTTCGGGCACCTTTTTGGCGAAAGTGCCCGATTGATGGGAAAAAGAGAAACAAAGACGCTGAGAATCGTGTTCAACCCGATGCTTTCGACCGAGCAGCAATCGCAAGTGACTGGCATCGTCATGACAATCAATGATGTCACCGAATTGAAACTGCTTGAGAATATCCGCAAGGAATTCGTAGCCAATGTATCACACGAATTAAAAACACCGATTACTGCGATAGCGGGTTTTATCGATGCCTTGACCGATATGGAAACCGAGAAAGATGTTGAAGCCACCCAACGCTTCATAGGAATCATTAAGCGCCAGACTGTGCGGATGCAACATATCGTTGAGGATTTGTTACTGCTTTCTTCGCTCGAGCAACAGCACGCGACACCAACCAAAACATGGACGAACATCGAGCAGATAGTCGGACAAGTGCAAGACTCGTATCGCTATCTTGCTTCGGAACGCCAGACTGACGTCACCATCAAAGTGGACAATCCCGACAACCTGCCGTTACTGGTCAACGGGATGCTCATCGTACAGGCATTAGCGAACCTGATCGTCAATGCGATCACATATTCTCCTGAAGCATCTGAAGTGTCGGTGGCGATCACCATTAATCATAAAGCAGCTCAATTCACGGTCTCGGATCATGGATGCGGTATCCCCAAGGATGCCATCGACCATATTTTTGAACGTTTTTATCGAGTGGACAAAGCCCGTAGCCGACGTCAAGGCGGTACCGGTTTGGGCTTGTCGATAGTGAAACATATCGTGCAGGTCCACGGAGGAACCATCACTGTCACGAGCGAAGAAGGTGTCGGCTCGGCATTTACCGTCACCTTGCCGAGCTTGGAAACTTTCTTGTCTTGAATTCATAAACGTCATGGTATCTCTGGCTGTATCTTCGGGATATTGAGTTTAGGCCGCTCACCTTTTTCCATATAAACGATCCAGCGGCAAATGGTGGTCACATGATCGCCCAAGCGTTCCATCTCTTTGGTGAGGTAAAAAAGGTTGAACAACCGTTCCATATCCTTCGATCCTGCTGGTTCCATCTTGAATAAATCAGCATTGATAGAATCTCTCATAGAATCCATCTGATCGTCCATTGACGCTACTTCAATTGCTTTTTGTGATTTCACATCGATGAAAGCCTCGACAACCTTGCGCGTCATGGTTGCTCCTAACAATGCCATCTCACTGATGCGTTCAATGAAATCAACATACATCATATCTTCTTTTGCTGTCGCCATCTTTGCAAGGTGCGCAGCATGGTCTCCCATTCTTTCAAGACTCGAAACTATCTTGATACCAGCGATGATGTGACGCATGTAATGACCGTAGGGAGCTTCAGAAATCAAAAGGCGGACTCCGTCATTCTCGACCGTATCTTGCAATTGGTCGATGAACCAATCATTGGCCACGACCTTGCGGGCAAGTTCGATATCGTGGTTGCGAAACGCATGCTGTGCCTGGAGAATCGCATCCTCTACCCGGTTTACCATTTGAACCAACAATTCTTGGAAAAAATTCATTTTTTCATCCAATTTAGTTGTTTTTTTGACATCCATACATCCCTCGCTTATTATGGTTAATTCAACCGAATTTTCCCGATATGTATTCTTCGGTTCGTTTGTCCCTGGGATTGAGAAACAGGTCCTCCGTCTCCCCATATTCAACCAAATAGCCACATCTTGTCTGGTCAATGAGAAAAAACGCGGTCTTATCCGAAATCCTTGAAGCCTGTTGCATGTTATGGGTGACAACGATTATCGTGAACTGTTGTTTCAGCTCGAGGGCAAGTTCTTCAATTTTCGCAGTCGAAATCGGATCGAGCGCGCTGGTAGGTTCATCCATCAACACGACCTCGGGATTGATTGCCAGTGTCCTGGCAATACACAGGCGTTGCTGCTGTCCTCCGGAAAGGCTCAACGCCGATTTGTTCAACCGATCCTTCACCTCATCCCACAGTGCTGCCTTCATCAAACTCTCGGTCACGATTTGATCGAGAGCCATCCTTGAAAGCCTCCCGTGCAATCGGGGACCATAGGCAATATTGTCATAGATACTCATCGGAAACGGGTTGGGTTTTTGAAACACCATCCCCACCCGTTTTCGAAGTTGCATCGGATCATATCCGGAGTAGATGTCCTGTCCTTCGTACAGGACCGTCCCGCTCACACGGACAGAATCGATTACATCGTTCATTCTGTTAAGCGAGCG